>JAILMB010000086.1 GCA_024692825.1 Lachnospiraceae bacterium
TAAATCATCTAACTACATAAAACAACTACGTAAAGTAAACAAAATCCATAGACATATCTCGAATCAGAGATTAGATAACTTACATAAAATATCTACTGAGATAGCCAATCAGTACGATGTCGTATGTGTAGAGTCTCTGAATATGAAATCTATGTCAAATAAAGGATTTGGCAACGGTAAGGCTACTCTTGATAACGGATACGGAATGTTTCTAAATATGCTTGAGTACAAGCTATTCGATAGGAACAAGTATCTTATCAAGGTAGATAAATGGTTTCCGTCATCACAGATATGTCATTGTTGTGGTAGCGTTCATCCTGAGATGAAAGACTTACGTATCCGCACAATGAAATGTGATTGCGGTCTTTCCATCAGCCGTGACCAAAATGCTGCTATCAACATACTGAACGAAGGATTACGTATACTAAACGAGTCTTTCGAAGTAGCCTAAAACCAAATATACAGTAGGGATGGAATAGCCCTAACTTATACGCCTGTGGACATTGTGTAAGACGGGTAGTTACGTATATCGTAGCTAACGCAGTAGTGGTCGAAGCAGGAAGCTCGGTTACTTGTAGCCGAGTAGTTCACAATAATAGAAGAATAAAAGAATAAATAAAAGAATAAAGAAATAAAATTATACGAAAAAACGGCGATACTTAGGGAGGAATCCGAAACAGTATCGCCGCTTTTTTTATTGGAAGGTATTTTTCCTACTCTGATCTCTGACGTAGACAATAGAAAGTCCTATGATGGCACTTTTATTCTCATAGTTTAATTGGTCGAAATAGGAGAGAAGTCGCTTTTGTTCTGTTGTTAAAAAGACTGCCTCCTCGCCATCCGCATTCACTTTCTTTGGATGAACGTCAATGATTTCGTCCGCAGATACATTATAAAAATCACAAAGAGTTTTTAGGTTTTCTAGTGAAGGCTGGCTGATATTACGTTCATATCCAGATAAAATCTTATTGTTGATATGGGTTGCATTGGCTACATCAGTTTGTTTTAGGTCAAGTCGTTCTCTAGCATCTCGCAATCGATCTCCGAATTGTTTCATAACAAGATAACCTCCTTACAAATTAGTTTATTTTACTCTAAAATAATCACATATATACCTAAAATAAAATAAAAAATAAAAAGTGATTAATACCATATTTCATTGAAAAAATGAATATTTCGTTGTTTTTTTGAACAACATTCAATAAATGAGCGAAAACTATTTGAAAATCGCAAAATTAAGTAATATAATCTTCTTCGGATATGGAAAAGTGGTAAAAATGAATGCGCAAAATAACATTTTTACCGTGTTTGAGGAAATGGAACAAATATATTATGAACAAGGCGTTAATTCTTACGACGACTAGTGGCTTTTTGTCGCAATTCGAGCTTAACAATGTCAAGTTGCTCGCGGAAAAGGGCTATCAGATTCACTATGCAACGAATTTTGGTGTGCCCATATATGAAGTGAAGGACCAAACCCTAAAGGATATGGGGGTGGTACTTCATCATATCAGTATTGAAAAAAATCCATTTAAATTAAAAAAGAATATTTGGGCATTGCGTGAACTAGTGCGTATCATTGATCGAGAACAGATTGATGTAGTTCATTGTCATAATCCAAACGGTGGAGTGCTAGGACGACTGGCAGCGCTTTTTAGTAAGCGGCGACCGTATGTGATTTATACCGCTCATGGGTTTCATTTCTTTAGAGGAGCACCGTTGAAAAACTGGTTGTTCTTTTATCCTGTCGAACATTTCCTATCTAGATTCACAGATCGAATCATTACCATTAATCATGAAGATTATTATCGTGCAAAAGAGTTTCCATTAAGAAAGAATGGAAAAGCTGTTTTGATACCAGGCGTTGGCTTGGATTTGGATAAGTTCCATGCTTCCACAGAGGAAGATAAAAGAGTTGCCTCGCACCTCAGAGACAGCTTGAATATACCAGAAGATGCGTTCCACATCGTATCGGCTGGAGAATTGAATTTCAATAAAAACCATATGGTTGTGATTAAAGCAATCGCCAACCTCCCTCAAAAAAACATAATATATAGCATTTGCGGTGAAGGTCCCTATAGACCGCAACTTGAAAAAGCTATAGAAGAACTTGGTTTGAAAAACAAAGTATTTTTACGAGGTTATCGAAATGATATGTCTGCGCTTTGGCATACAGCCGATGCCTCAATCTTTCCGTCTTACAGGGAAGGCATGGGAATGGCGGCGCTTGAGGCCATGGCTTGCAATGTGCCGCTTATAGTAGCAGATAACAGAGGCAGTAGAGAGTATTTGTTAGATGGAGTGAATGGACTTGTGTGCAAACCCTCCAGCGTAGAGGACTTCGAAACTGCAATACTGAGAATATATGAAGATGAAAACTATCGACTTGAACTTGCGGCTAATGCTCTTCGGACAGTGGGTAGTTTTTCTTTAGCTAAAAATGAAATGGTGATGGAAAAAGTATATAGCGAACTTCCAATCGCAAGCTTACAAGAGCCAATCGAAGAGGAAGCTCGTCCTATGGTTTCTGTAATCATGGGAGTGTATAACCAGACATCATTATCTGCTTTTGATAAAGCAGTTCAATCTGTTTTAAATCAGACTTTTAAAGACTTTGAATTCTTAATATATAATGACGGCTCTTCTGTGGATGAGTTGAATCAATATATTGATTCACTAGAAGATATGGATGAAAGAATCAAAGTAATCACTTCCGAGGAAAATAAGGGTTTAGGTTTTGCTCTTAATCGCTGTATAGATGCAGCAAGGGGAAAATACCTTGCCAGAATGGATTCAGATGATGTTTCTCATCCAAATCGGTTTGCGGTGGAAGTGGAATTTATGGAAAAACATGCAGAATACATGTGGTGTGGATCCAACTGTAATCTGTTTGATGAAAATGGAATTTGGGGAGATTCAAGTCGACCGAAGAATCCAAAACTTGATGATTATTTGAAATTCTCACCTTATATACATCCGACCGTTATGTATCGAGCAGCGTTGTTTGACAAGGTTGCCGGATATGCAGAGGAAAGACTTACAAAACGATGTGAGGATTACGAACTATTTATGCGACTGTTTAAGCTGGGATATAAAGGCTATAACATTCAAAAACCTCTGCTGAATTATAGAGTAAGTAGAAAGAGTTATCACAGTAGAAGCTTAGTTGATCGTTGGAGAGAAAGCGTGGTTCGCTACGAAGGATTCCGAAGCCTTGGTATTTTGTGGCCAAAGGGCTGGGTATATGTTCTTCGCCCGGTAGCAGCAGCCCTGCTTCCAAGTGCCATCATCTTAGGATTAAAAGAAAGTGTTACACCATTGTAGTTATGGATAATCGTTTCAAAGAGTATCTAAAGATATTAAGACATAGTGATTTTTTATATGACGTTTCAAAAACCACAATGGAAGATGTGGAGTCGCAAAGCGAAAAGACTTATAGTCTGACCTTTGCACCCATAATGGTTTCCTATGTGGTGTGGCTGCTTTCACAGGCAAAGAAACAAAAAATAAAGCGTCTGTATTTTTTAGCAAGAGACGCCTATCCCATGTATGAGATTGCAAAATCCCTAAAGGATGCCAATCTCTTAGAAATGGAGATTGATATTCGCTATCTTCGGGTTTCCAGATATTCCCTGAGACTGCCAGAGTATCATCTGCAAAAAGAAAAGTGCTTAGACCAAATTTTTCTTTCCGGTATTGATGTGAGTTTGTATCGCATCTTAAAACGTGGAGGCTTATCCATGGAGGAAATGAAACAGGTTTGCAGGGAACTTCACTATGAAAAAGAACTTCATGATGTACTAAATCGCTCGCAGATTCTTCAATTGAAAAAGCAGGCATATCAGATGTGCAAAGATGGAAGTTTAAGTCTTCTAGACATGATAATGAAACACTCAAAGAAACGATTTTTGAGTACCATTGGATATTTAAAACAGGAAGGAATGCTAGATGGCACTTCCTTTGCTGTGGTTGATAGTGGCTGGGTTGGAAGCATTCAAAAAAGTTTGCGGAATTTATTAAAAACCCAACAACCAGGAATCATGGTCAGAGGATATTACTTTGGACTATATGAACTTCCAAAGGAACATAGTGGCTGCGAATACAGTGCATTTTACTTTGGACCGACAGAACATATTCGAAGAAAAGCAGGTTTTAGTAATTGCCTGTTTGAAACCATTTTCAGTGAAAACTGTGGAATGGTGAAACATTATAAAAAAACAGAAGAGGGGTATGAACCAATTCTGTCACAGATTGAAAATCCCAATGGAAAGCTGTTAGAAGAGAACCATAAGGTATTACAAAAGTACATAAAGAATATACAAAAAAATCGAAATGGGTTTTATCAGTACTTTCATCACATTGGCGATAAGGAAATAAAAATTGTGGAGCAGATATGCTCGAAACTTATGAGTCATCCAACAAATTGGGAAGCAGAGTTTTATGGCTCTTGTATGTTCTCAGATGATTTAGATGACTCCCATATGAAAAAGGCAGCAAATGAACTGTCGCAAAAAGAAATCAGAGATTTACGAGTGAGTTCGAAACTTTTGATTGCCCTTGGACTTTCAAAGAAAGTAATTCACGAGAGTGCCTGGATTGAAGGCACCATAGTAAATGGAAGACAACATATTAGCATGAATTTATTTTTTGCACGTTTTGCAAAAATAATGACATATATACGTCAAACAATAAAAATGAAAAGATTTGAGGAAGTAAATGTTTGAAGCAGTAGGCGTTGCAACAGTAGCTTGTTGCGTGTTGCAAATAGTTTATGAAAAAGCATACGGGAACCGGGAAATACAGGATTACACGGAAGAAAATAATAAATTCCGGGAACAAAAGGCAAAAGAAGCAGTTGCTTGCAATGCAAAGGTTGCCCCGTATATCGAAAATGAAAAGTTACAAAAAAATGAAGCACCATTAATTTCGGTGAATGATTTAACCATGAGATTTCGTGTTTCTACTAATAATGTTTCCGGATTAAAAGAATATATGATCCGAAAGATTAAGAAACAGATTTCATATAAAGAGTTATATGCATTGAATCAAATAAACTTCAATGTGTATAAGGGTGAAGTCGTGGGAATTATCGGAACCAATGGATCTGGTAAATCCACTTTACTAAAAATCGTATCAGGAGCCCTAAAACCAACCAGTGGTCAGGTGGTAGCGGATAAGTCAAAAATCCAGCTTCTGACCTTAGGTACTGGGTTTGATATGGAACTATCAGCAAAAGAGAATGTTTATTTGAACGGCTCGATTATTGGATATTCCAAGGAGTTTATTGATAAACATTACGATGAGATTGTAGAATTCTCAGAACTTGGGGAATTTATGGAAGAAAAGGTAAAGAATTTTTCTTCCGGTATGGTCTCTCGATTGGCCTTTGCCATCGCAACGGTGGGAGAAGCAGCTGAGATATTGATACTTGATGAAGTGCTTTCCGTAGGAGATGAGTTCTTCCGAAAGAAGAGCTTAAAGAGAATCAGCGAGATGATTCATGGTGGATCAACCGTACTTCTCGTCTCTCACAGTTTACAGACCATTATGCAAAATTGTTCAAAGGTGGTTTGGATTGAACAGGGAAACATTCAGATGATAGGAGATGCAAAGACAGTATGTAATGCATACCACAACCTGCATCAGTAGTTATTTTGGTAAAAAACCATTTTGGTTTTTTATATATAAAACTCACATTATCATGCGCATGTAGGCCTAGGGATAGGTCGGAAGGAGAAATTATGAAGATGAAAAAAGTTTTAGTTAGCGCTTTAGCTGCTGTTATGCTTTTATCTGCTACACCAGCTGTAGCTACAGTTAACGCAGCTTCATCCGCTACATCAGCAACAGCTGCAGTTGCAGTTGCAGAAGTTTCTGTTGCTAAACCTACCAAGGTAAAGGCAACAGCTAAGAAGAAGGCAGTAAAGGTTTCCTTTAAGAAATCTTCTTCTGCAGTTACAGGTTATGAAATTCAGTGCTCTACTTCTAAGAAGTTTGCAGCAAACAAGACAAAGTCTGTAACAACTACTAAGACTGCTAAGACAGTTAAGAAGCTTAAAGCTAATAAAAAGTACTATGTACGTGTTCGTGCATATACAGTAGCTAATGGTGTTACATATTATTCTAATTGGACATCAAAGAAGTCTGTAAAGACTAAATAATATTACTTGAATTAATATTACTAGAAATACTTGATAAATATTACTTGAATATTTATGACTTGAATTTCGAGACTTGAATATTTATAGCTTGAATGAGTATTACTTGAAAGAATGTGAGTTTTGAGCATTGGGAGTCAGAGGTGACTCTGATTCCCAATTATTTTTGGAGAAATATAGTGAAGACAATAAAAAATGAAGCCGTGAAAATGTTCATGGCATTAATGTTTACATTACTTCCGTTGTATTATACGGACAATTATTATTACATACTTGATGATAAAAACATCATATTTGAAATTTTTTCGAAAATCATAATCACAGTGATTGGTTCACTTTTGGTTATTCACTTAATTTGGGACATTTATAAGAAAAAATTAGGCACAGATGTAAAAGCAGAAGTATCAAAGGTAAACTCCTTAGATATCACTATGATACTTTTCTTGGTTGCCACCATCTTTTCTTTAATACATACAAATAATTTTGAGACCTCATTTGATGGAAGTGCAGCATGGCTAGTCGGTGGATATGCGCTTATTATAGGCGTGGTCTTGTATTTTATTATTTCCAGATTCTTTTCTGGAAAGGCAGATGTATGGGCGTATCTATTATTAGGAAGTCTCGCAGTGATTATAATTGGTATTTTAGATCGATTCGGGAATGACTTTTTAGTAATGCATGATGAAATCCCATACTCTTGGAATATCTTTATTTCAACCATTGGAAATGTGAATTTCTGGGCAGCATTTTTGTCAATGATAATTCCGTTTTTTATGTTGGTTCCCATTTTCTTGAAGAGTAGAGGGTACAGATTCTTTGTATATCTTTTTTTGGGAATTTCATATTTTAGTTTGTTTATTGTATTGACAAATACAAGCTATATCGGAATTGGAACAGCATTGCTGTTTATCGTTTGGTATTCCCTAAAGGATATGAAACGATTAAAGAATCTTGCGGTAGAAGGAATTGTATTTTCTTTTGTTGGGGCAATAGCAGAATATCTTTGGAAGAATCCAAACACCTTTGCAAGACCTATGGATGTAGATACGATTTCTTATATGCTTTTAAACTATCGGTTATATTTTCTACCAGGAATCCTAGGAGTTGCGGTTATATTCTTTTTGTTAGTTGAAGACCGTCTTAGTGAAGAAAAACAAACCAGAGTAAGACACTTTGTGGAAAATGTCCTTTCAAAGATTTGGATTGGTCTTATTTGTGCAGGCGTAGGTGGAGTAGTCGTTTATGTCGCATCGAATTACAGCTTAGAACTATTTAATTATCGAGGCTCTATTTGGTACTTCTCATTCCATGGATTCATGGATGGAAGTGCAGGAGATAAGCTTATTGGTGTGGGACCGGGGCTATTAGATAGTGTGACAAGACCTCAGATTGAAAACGCCAGCTTCTTTGTGGAATGGGACTATTTGTATAATACAGCCCACAATGATGTGCTGGAATATCTCGTTACCATGGGAATTGTGGGAGCCGTTCTAAAAGTGGTAATGTATATCGTTCCGTTTGTAATGTTTGCAAAGAGAAAAAACAATGAAGCACAAAAGGCAGCAGTGTTAGCAGCACTTGTTGGTTATATGGGTCAGGGAATGATAACAGGTCCTTATCTGTTCGTATATGTATTTTATATCATTTTTTTGGGTGCATTTAGCACCTACGACAGAATGGAGCAAATCTCATGAGCAGGATAGAAGAAATTAAACAGTACTTTTTTGTACTCTGGGAACTGACCAAACGAGAACTGAAACGAAAATACGCGAGAAGTTTTTTTGGAATACTTTGGAGTAGTATTTATCCATTGTTTCGAATGATATTGGTTGTGCTATTATTTTCTACTATTTTTGATAAGGGAATCGACCGATATCCTGCATATTATTTTGTGGGATTTTTGATGTATGAGTTCTTTATTACAGCCACATCAAATAGCTTGACGACACTAAAAGACAACCGAGATTTGCTAATTAAATCAAAGTTGCCAAGAGAACTTTTGGTTTTATCTCGAGTGCTGACAGCTTTTGTAAATTTCTTGTTGGGATGCATTCCTTTTGCATTGGTTTTAGTGGTATATGATGCACACTTTAGTTTTTATTACGCCTATGTGCCGATTATATTGATTCTGTTTGTCGCTTTTACTGCCGGCATTTCCTACATGCTTTCTATCTGGTATGTTTTTCGTCGAGATGCAAGAAATATTTGGATGAACTTTACTATGATTATGCGCTTTTTTATTGCACTTTTTTATCATATTACATGGGTTTCAAAAGGTGTGCAGGCATTTATTCGAAACAATCCGATTTACGGATTTATTTATACCTGTAGAAATTATCTGGTATATGGAGAAAAGGTGGAAACCTTTTATCTCTGGGAAATCGGAATCTGGACCGGAGTCATATTTGTCCTTGGATTTTTGATTTTCCGAAAGTATGAGAATGAGGTGGTGATTCACCTATGATGGAAAAACTATATAAAGATTTTAAACAAAACATGTTTGCGATCCACCAGCTCACAGAGCGAGACAAAAAACATGAAAATGCACAAACCTTTTTAGGTGAACTCTGGGAAATATTAAATCCGTTGATTATGACAGTTGTGATGGTGCTGGTATTTGGAAAGATGTTTGATTCAGATTCGATTAAAAATTATCCGTTGTTTGTTTTAACAGGTGTGACATTATACAATTTATTTAACCAAGGAACCACTGCTTGTCTTGGAGCATTAGTAGGAAATAAAGTGCTACTAACCAAAACACGATTAAACAGAAATATATATGTCGAACAAAAAATAATTTATGCTATTCGCAATTTTGTTTTTTCTCTTTTTATATACTTTATATACGTTTTGATGATTCATCAGTATCCATCAAAAAAGTGGCTATTAGTAATTGTTGATTTAGTATTTTTGATAACCTTAACAATTGGGGTAGGAAAAATACTTGCGGTGATGAATGTATTCTTCGCGGATATAGTATATTTTTATCGAGTGTTTACTGTTTTTTTATTTTATGGTTCAGCTATTTTTTTTGATTCTGAACGGCTTGCTTCAAGCATTAAGGGAATATTTATTATTAATCCTATATATGACGTGGTTTATATTGCAAGAGAAATAATCCTGAATAATGGAGTTGTTGCTATTAATTATTGGATAGTTTTATTTGTTTATGCTTCTGGATTTTTTATTGCTGGGGATATTGTTTACAAAAGGTACAGTGATGAGGTTGTTGCAAATCTTTAATATGCGTTTTTTAAGATGATGGAAAAAAAAGTACTACTTGTATTATATGAGTTAACATATACGGGTTCACCAAAAAATTTATTGAATTTTGTTCAAATATTAAAACAAAACAATTATGAAATTGAAGTTTGGAGTTATAATGATGGACCATTTAAAGAAGAACTAATAAAAAAAGACATTGATACTAGAATTATAGAAGAAATAGATGTAGAAAGAGGTTTGTATAGAAAACAAATAAGGAGCTATTCATTTATTTTTGTATATACAATTTTTTGTATTGATTTTGCGTTAAAATGCCAATCCTTATGTCAAACGTATCTTTATATAATGGAAGGACATAATTTAACTGAACTTTGCAAAACTTGTAGTATTGATGAAAAAAAAATAAGTAAAGTAGAAAATATTGTATGTGTAAGTCAATATGCGAGAGATTATTTAAAAACAAGATATGGAATTCAAAACGTTCGAATAATTCATAATTATATCGATCCTGTACCAACGAAGATTAATATTCATAAAAAATTACGTTTTATAGTGTCAGGTACAATTGAGCCTCGAAAAGGTCAGGATATTGCAGTCAATGCAATAAAATTACTGCCTCTGGATATTCGAAAAAAAATAGAATTATATATTGTAGGTAATGCGCCGAATTGGTCATCTGAATTTTTGAAACAACTCCAAAATAATAGTGATACAAATACTTATTATATTCAAGAAATAAAGGATTATGATTTGTTATATAAGTTTTATAACAAAATGGATGTTTTTTTGGTCCCATCTAGAGATGAATCATGTTCGATTGTTGCATTAGAGGGGGCTATGCTAAAAAAGGCATTGGTTGTTACAGAACATACAGGCGCAAAATATCTGCTTTCAGATAATAAAAAAAATATTATTACAACAAACGATGAAGAAGCTTTAGCAAAAGTCATGTTGGACTATGCAAGACATCGATGGAAGATTAAAAAAGATGGAATTAAAGCATACCAAAATTATAAAAAAATGGGTCAAATAGAAACTGCTGAAAAGGAGTTTTTAAATACAATCAAAGAGGGAATAACAATGAAGAAAGAAAAAAAATATTTGTGCGCAATATTATTGGATTATACGGATTGCAATAATAATTTTAAAAAAACTATTCAAAGCATAAATAATCAAGTTTTGGATGAAAATGATTACATAATGCTTTTTGTTAAAGATGAGCAAAATGTTCTGGATTTAGGTATTATA
>JAILMB010000184.1 GCA_024692825.1 Lachnospiraceae bacterium
ATGCAGCCAGAGAAGCCGGATTAGAATTTTAAGGAGGAAGCGATTCATGAAACGAACCATTATTGATGCTAGTCAATTAGAATTAAATGAAAACGTGGTATCAATCAAGCGAGTTGTTAAGGTTGTAAAGGGTGGTCGTAACATGCGTTTTACAGCTTTGGTCGTTGTTGGTGACGGAAACGGACATGTAGGCGCCGGACTTGGTAAGGCTGCTGAAATCCCTGAAGCTATCCGTAAGGGTAAAGAAGACGCCATCAAGAGCATGATCACTGTTGAGCTTGATGAAAACCGCAGTATCCCTCATGACATTACAGGAAAGCACACAGGTGCTTCTGTTCTCTTAAAGAGAGCTCCTGAAGGTACTGGTATTATCGCTGGTGGTCCAGCTCGTTCCGTATGTGAACTTGCAGGTATCCAGAATATCCGTACTAAGTCTTTGGGATCTTCAAACAAGCAAAATGTTGTACTTGCTACAATCGATGCTCTTTCTCAGTTAAAGAATCCTGAAGAAGTTGCTAAGCTTCGTGGTAAGTCTGTTGCAGAGATCCTTGGTTAATATATACGAGGAGGAATTATAAAATGGCAGATAAAAAGTTAAAAATTACTCTCGTAAAGTCAACCATCGGTGCTGTACCTAAGAACAAGAAAACTGTTGAAGCTCTTGGTCTTAAGAAGATTAATCAGGAAGTTGAAATGCCTGATAATGCTGCAGTACGTGGTATGATTCAGAGAGTCAGACATTTAGTTAAAGTAGAAGAAATTTAAGGAGGTGCCACAATGGATTTATCCAACTTAAAGCCAGCTGAAGGCTCTAAACATAGTGATAATTTCAGACGCGGTCGTGGACACGGTTCAGGAAATGGTAAGACTGCTGGTAAGGGACATAAGGGACAGAAGGCTCGTTCTGGAGCTCCTAGACCTGGTTTCGAAGGTGGCCAGATGCCTTTATACCGTCGTATTCCTAAGCGTGGATTCACAAATAGAAATACAAAGAACATCGTAGCTATCAACGTTTCAGATCTTGAAAGATTTGAAAACGGAACAAATGTAACCGTTGAAGTTCTTCGCGAAAGCGGACTTATTAAGAACAGCTTTGATGGGGTCAAAATTCTTGGAAACGGTGAGCTTACAAAGAAACTTGATGTACAGGTAAATGCATTTAGTGCTAGTGCAAAAGAGAAGATTGAAGCTCTTGGCGGAAAAGCCGAGGTGATCTAATGTTTAAGACCTTACGCGACGCATTAAAAATAAAAGATATTAGAAAAGGTCTGCTTTTCACATTCTTTATGCTGATCGTTGTAAGATTAGGATCTCAGTTGCCTGTACCTGGCGTAAGTT
This sequence comes from Lachnospiraceae bacterium, assembly GCA_024692825.1. GTDB lineage: Bacteria > Bacillota > Clostridia > Lachnospirales > Lachnospiraceae > JAILEN01. Next base: position 1,339 of record JAILMB010000184.1, read on the forward strand.
CAGATGTATTTGAGCAATTGTTCTCCGGAGTAGGTGACGCAATGAACTTTTTCGATGCTGTCACCGGTGGTTCATTTGAGCAAATGTCAGTATTTGCTCTGAACATTACTCCTTACATTACGGCATCCATTATTATGCAGCTACTTACAATTGCTATTCCTAAATTGGAAGAGCTGCAGCGTGATGGTGAGGATGGTCGAAAGAAGATCAATAAAATCACCCGTTATGTAACAGTGGGACTTTCACTTATTGAGTCCGGAGCTATGGCAATCGGATTTAGCCGTGGGGGTTATCTTGAGGATAGTGGACCTTTGTCCATTGTACTTCTAATTGCTGTTTTAACAGGCGGTTCTGCAGTTTTGATGTGGATTGGTGAACAGATTACAGAACATGGTGTTGGAAATGGTATTTCCATCGTCCTTGTAATCAACATTATTTCAAGAATCCCTTCAGATCTTGCAACACTTTATGAACAGTTTATGAGCAGTAAAACAATTCCTAAGATGGTATTAGCAGGAGCTATTATCGCAGCAATCATTATTGCAGTTGTTGTATTAGTTGTTGTTTTACAGTGTGCTGAAAGAAAAATCCCTGTTCAGTATTCCCAGAAATTACAGGGAAGAAGACAGGTGGGTGGAAACAATACCTATATTCCTTTAAAGGTAAATACAGGTGGTGTTATCCCCGTAATTTTCGCTCAGTCTATTATGCAGACACCGGTAATTATTGCAACCTTGCTCGGTAAGAACACAGGAACCGGTATTGGATATGATATTCTTTACAGTATGTCTCAGTCACGTTGGTTTAATCCTGAGAACTGGAAGTATAGTATCGGAGCAATTGTATATGTTCTTTTGATCATTGCATTTGCATTCTTCTATACAACCATCAGTTTTAATCCTTTAGAGATTGCAGATAACTTAAAGAAGAGAGGTGGATTTGTTCCAGGTATTCGTCCTGGTAAACCTACTTCAGATTATTTAACATCCGTGTTAAATCATATCGTATTAATCGGTGCAATCGGACTTGCATTTGTATCTATTCTACCAATCGTGTTTAATGGATTGTTCGGTGCAGATGTTTCCTTTGGTGGAACATCCATCATCATTATTGTTGGTGTAATCGTAGAAACATTAAAACAGATTGAATCACAGATGCTAGTTCGTAATTACAAGGGATTTTTAAGTGAATAAATAACTACTATGGAGATACGGAAATTCTGTATCTCCATAAGTGGTATTTAAGTAAGAGTCATATAGACGATAGTGAAAAATGAATGAGAAGATAGACATTTAGGAGGCTTTTATGAAAATTATTATGTTAGGTGCTCCAGGAGCAGGTAAGGGAACTCAGGCAAAACAGATTGCTTCAAAGTATTCTATACCTCATATTTCCACTGGAGATATTTTCCGTGCAAACATTAAAAACGGTACAGAACTTGGGAAAAAAGCAAAGGAATATATGGACCAGGGATTACTTGTTCCCGATGAACTGACATGTGATTTGGTTATGGATCGTATTCAGGAAGATGACTGTGTAAATGGTTTTGTTCTTGATGGATTCCCAAGAACTATTCCTCAGGCTGAGGCATTAACAAATGCTTTGGATAAGATCGGACAGAAAATGGACTTTGCCATTGATGTAGATGTACCTGATGAAAATATTGTAAATCGTATGTCTGGAAGACGTGCTTGTCTTGAATGTGGTGCTACCTATCATATAGTTGCAATTCCACCTAAAAAGGAAGGCGTTTGTGATAACTGCGGAAGTAAGCTTGTATTAAGAGATGATGATAAGCCTGAAACCGTTCAGAAGAGATTAGATGTTTATCATGAACAGACACAGCCTCTTATTGATTATTATAATAAAGCAGGAATTCTTAAATCCGTTGATGGTACACAGCCAATGGAAAAGGTATTTGAAGATATCACAAAGATTCTTGCATAGGTGATGTATGAGTTTGAAATTTGCAAAATCTTTAAGTGGACATGATAAAAATGAAATTTATGTGGTGCTTAGAGAAGATGAAAATTATGTTTACCTTATAAACGGTAAAACAAAAACCCATAAGAAACCAAAGAAAAAGAAACATATACATATTCAAATCATTAAACGCTTGCCAGAGGAAGTGACTGAAATAGCTTCAACAGAATCTGAACTTTCAGATGAGATGGTAAGAAAAATGATTCAAATTTATTTAAGGAGTATACAATGTCAAAAGCAGATGTAATTGAGGTAGAAGGAACAGTTTTAGAAAAACTTCCTAACGCCATGTTTTCAGTAGAACTTGAAAACGGTCATCAGATTTTAGCCCATATTAGCGGAAAGCTTCGTATGAACTATATCCGTATTCTTCCCGGAGATAAGGTTACAATTGAAATGTCACCTTATGACTTAACCAAAGGAAGAATTATTTGGAGAGATAAGTAAAAATCCGGTGGATTTTTTGCGGAGAATAAGCGCTCCCCGTAAGAATTAGAAAAAACAGTTGCATCTTTCATTATTTGATTGTATAATATCATGCGGACGCTTATCGTAGGAAACGTATATGGTTGCGTTTCTTAGAACATTTATTTGGGAAAGGAGGACATTATGAAAGTAAGGTCTTCAGTTAAGCCTATGTGCGAAAAGTGCAAGGTTATTAAGCGTAAGGGTAGCATCAGAATTATCTGTGAAAACCCTAAACACAAACAGAGACAGGGTTAAGTTTGTCTCTCGGGTATTTTATGGCGGCTGCAGGAATGCTGGAATTGTATTTCTGTTCATAATATACTTTGGGCATTTCTCTTTATCATACCGGAGGAGGAATGTCATTGTTGCGTTATAAACGCAGTAAGAAATTTGAGGATATACACACATTTCAGGCCGAATATTTTCGGAGCTGTATAGAGTAGGATTTCTTTGTACCTATTTAGTAATTAACATTATGGAGGTTTGACACACATGGCTCGTATCGCAGGTGTAGATTTACCAAGAGAAAAAAGAATTGAAATTGGTTTAACTTACATTTACGGAATCGGTAGAGTAACTGCTACAAATTTATTAGCAGATGCTGGCGTTAATCCTGACACTCGTGTTAAGGATCTTACCGATGAAGAAGTAAAGAAAATCAGTGAGGCAATTGACAAGGCAGGAATCCTTGTTGAAGGTGATTTAAGAAGAGATGTAGCTCTTAACATTAAGAGATTACAGGAAATCGGATGCTATCGTGGTATCCGTCACAGAAAGGGTCTTCCTGTTCGTGGACAGAAGACTAAGACTAACGCTAGAACTAGAAAAGGTCCTAAGCGTACAGTTGCAAACAAGAAGAAATAAAACATTATTTTTGAATTTATTGTTTACAAATTATTGAATATTAAGAAAGTAGGTTAGTTTAGATATGGCTAAAGTTGCAAAGAAGACAACAAAAAAGCGTGTAAAGAAAAACGTTGAACATGGCCAGGCACATATTCAGGCATCTTTCAATAACACTATCGTTACTTTAACAGATGCTCAGGGTAACGCTCTTTCATGGGCTAGTGCAGGTGGCTTAGGATTTAGAGGTTCAAGAAAATCTACTCCGTATGCTGCTCAGATGGCAGCAGAGACTGCAGCAAAGGCTGCACTTCCTCACGGATTAAAGACAGTAGATGTGTTCGTAAAGGGACCAGGTTCAGGTAGAGAAGCAGCTATCCGTGCACTTGCTGCATGTGGTATTGATGTATTATCTATCCGTGACGTAACCCCTGTACCACACAATGGTTGTCGTCCACCAAAGCGTAGAAGAGTCTAATAGGAGGGATATTTTAAGATGGCAGTTAATAAAACACCTATCCTTAAAAGA
>JAILMB010000244.1 GCA_024692825.1 Lachnospiraceae bacterium
AAGTGACCTGATGTAGTAAAATCGCCTGGCGACATGGAACAAATCATTGGTGAAGATGCGCTTAGATTATTCAAAATATAATCAGCTGACACGCTTCCCTCAGAAACTTCAAGGCCATAATGGTTTGCACCAGTGGTCATAATATTCCAAGAAGTACCTTGTCCATAGATGTAAAATCCCTGCTCTGCTGAATACTGACTTACAACATATGGATTAATGGATCCATCCTGTTTTAGTCCACACACAACCATTGCTAAGCATGTCGGTCCACATCCAGCGACACCAACATAGTTTCCGCCATAGTCTTTGTAGCCCCATCTCTTATCCCACTGAATAAACAAAGGAATTTCTCTTTCTTCCATTTCAGAAGAAACATCCATGTCAAACTCCATATCCTTATACTTGTTAAAGTTCTTCACGTAACCAGAAGCCTCCGGATATTTTTCACCAAATTCAATTACATTCTCCGGCACCTCATGAAGCATTTGTTTTCCGATAAAACTACATCCAATCCTTCCAATTACAACACCGCACAAAATAAATATTATGGTTTGCACTCTCATTCTATGAGGTTTTTTACGTTTTCTTCTGTATTTTTTCGACTCTTCAAATCGTGTTTTTCTTTGATGTCTTTGTTCGTTCTTAGGCGAATCCTTAGTCTTCCTTATGTTAAGCAAAACACAGGCCACAAATGATAGTACCAAAATGGTAAATGCCACTACATCCGTTAGCCAACATGGCGCAAAGAAATAATCGATTGCAATTAATCCAATAAAGACAACAACAACAAATACGACACCTTTTGCTATCAAAAATAACACATTTCTCAATTCCATACTCCTCCAATAACTAGTAACAATCGTAATTTCCTCATAAATGCTACGATTCATCCATTCACGGAAATATTCTTAGACTTTTCCAACATTGTCCATTTATCTTCACTTTCATTGTTCTTTGACATTTTCCTTCATTATCCCCTTATCTTCCACTTCGTTATCCTTTGGTTGTCTCCGCTATTGTCCTTTGGTCATTTCCTTTATTGTCCTTTGGCCAGTTCCTTCATTGTCCTTTGGCCACACCTCTTCATTGTCCTTTGGCCATTTCCTTCATTATCCTTTGGCCATTTCCTTCATTGTCCTTTGGCCATTTCCTTTGCAAAAAAAATAGTTTTTACTTTTCACGTAGAGCACTTTTACTTGACATCGGTGCTTAATGAACGCAGTGAATTTAGCATCCGCTATGTCAAGTACGAAGCGCAAGCGTGTGCTCGGTGAAAACGTAAAAACTATTTTTTATAATAGTGTTTCGTCCCAAAGGACTTTTCAATAAAGACAATAGCTCCGTCCCCTAAGTTTCAATGAAGACATTAGCTCCGTCCCCTAAGTTCTTCGCAGATGGACGCATATTTTTCCTCATCGAGGACGTAATGCTTTCGATACAGCACGCAGCAAACCACCATCATAATGCAAGGTACAACGGTCATAAATAAAAGCAAGCCGACTTTTTGGGTGTTTGCAACATTAGAAATGACATCTGCTATAGAAGAAGACCTCTCCTCTGCGGAAATCACTCCCCGTTCAGCCTGATTCTCATAATCCGAAATCTGATTCGTAAAGGAAGTTACCCTAAAAATCATATAGGATAAGGATGCAATCATAACAGATATGGCACTGGCTAACTTTGTTAAAAATGGTCTCATGGATGTAATGATTGCTTCATCTCTGCTTCCATACTTCCACTCGTTGTATTCCACTGTATTGATAATGGAAATCATCATAATTAAATACAATCCGTATTGGCCAAAATTAGAAAGCATAAATCCAATGGTAAAAATCCAAAACTTCGTCATGGTCGCTGACATGGCCAAACCACTTACAAGCTGAATCACATATCCAAGTGTTCCGATTATTCCCATGTATAATACCAACTTATTGCGATGGAACTTCTTTGAAATCGCAGGATAAAATACCATCAAAAAGGCTGTTGCTAACATACCAATGGTGGTAAAGGTTGAGTAAAGACCGCCCTCATATCCAAATTCAAAATAGATGTAGTTTGAACCTACTCCTGCCAAAACAATTCCATTACCCGTTTCTTGAAGCAGGAACACAAGGCACATCCACAAAAGCTGATCATTTCCTGTTATGGTATTCCAAATCTTTTTAAAAGATACCGGTGGTGCCTGAGTTTTCATATCATCTCGATTTTCCCGAACTCCGAACATAGTAAAGCAGATAAAAATCGGTGTAATAATACAAATTACAAGGGCTATTCTTCCATAGGCTGTTTTTGCACTTCCCCCCAGGGCATATGCCCCCGTAGTTAAAACCGGAATCATAACCGAAGCTAAAACATTTCCAATTCCGGCAAATAATGTTGTTCTTGCTGTAAACTTATCTCTCATCTCTCCATCAGAAGAAAGGGCCGGTACCATTCCCCAATAAGAAATATCATTCATGGTATAGGTAATGGAATATAAAAAGTACATAATTCCGAAGAACACAATAAAATTCCATCCGTCCAGATTGGTATTAAACATCAGTGTTACGACAACACAAGTTGTAAGAACCCCAATCAACAACCATGGTTTGTATTTTCCATACTTGCTTCTTGTACGTTCAATAATATTTCCCATGATGGGATCATTAAAGGCGTCAAAGATTCTAGCCGCCACCATAATGGCTGTCACAGCACCAAGTTGTGCATTGGTAAGATTCCTCGTATACATAATGTATAGCAAAAGGAAATTCGTAAATAAGGCATAAATCATATCTCTGCCTACGGTTCCTAAGGGATAAAAAATCAGATTCTTTTTCGTTTGCTTCTCACTCATAGTTTTGACTCCCCATCATCTTTATACTGTTCATACTCCACGTCATATCCAAGGTATTTTACATCTCTTAGATTTAAATCTTTTGTAGATTTCACCAACTTATTTGCTATACAAACCTTGTGATCTTTTCGAATAAAAAATACCACTTCATTCAGTGGAACATCGATTTCAATTTCTCCCGCAGCAAATTTCTTCTCAGCGAAATGATCTCCATCGAATCGCACCCCTATCATTTCCTCAGGAAGATATACCTTACGCTTTGTTCGTCCTTCTTCTAAAATCGGTGCAATCATTATGCCCTCACCAACCAAAAGCTGATCTTCGCATGCTCTAGCCTTTTCATCATTTGGATAAATAAATCCCAAAGGTTTCATATACATATCTTTGTTCAATGCTGCTTTCATAAACTCAGAATACAAATATGGTAAAAGGCGATAACGCAGAGCAATAATTCGTTTAAAATCCTCAGGTTGATCATACCGATAACACTCCTGCTTTTTCGTTCCCAAAGCAGAATGATTTCTCATAAGTGGTGTGAAATCTGAAAAGGCTAGCCAGCGCAACAAAAGTTCCCTACTACAATTACCGCCAAATCCACCAGTATCTGCACCTGAGTACAAAAAGCCACACATATTTAAGGAGGCCATATGAGAAAGATTCTGTTGAAGCATCTCAAAAGATGAATGATTATCTCCTGTCCAAATACCCCCATATCTATGGGCTCCAATATAGGATGATCTTGCAAATAGTAAATATCTCTTATTTAAAAGTTTGGATAACCCCTCTCCTGATGCGCGAATCATTAATCCTCCAAAGAGGTTGTGCACATCGTGATGATTTCTTCTTTTTCCTTCTACCATGTGATAAAAATGCTTGTAATCATGGTAGGAATTATTCTTTGAACCTTCCTTTTTCTCCGCACGAGATGGCATTAAAAAGTCTAAAATCTGGTCAATCTTATTCTGCTTATGGGAATACTCACTGTAGAAGATGGATGGCTCATTCATATCATTCCAGAATCCTTCAAATCCTAAATCTGTCAGCTTGTGATACTCTGATCCAAACCATTCTCTTGTGGCACTTTGAAAGAAATCAGGAAAATGTGTCATTCCCGGCCAAACAGCTGCATGAAAAGGACCACCCTCTTCATTTGTTGCAAAATAACCATTAGAAATCCCAACCTCATAGGTTTCATTTCCTGGTTCCACCTTAACTCCTGCATCAATAATTGGAACAAGATGAATGCCTTCTTTCTTTTTTTCTTCCACATATTCTTTCATATTCGGGAAGCGTTTTTCATTGATGGTAAAATCAATATAGCGATCCATATAATCAATATCCAGGCAAATATAATCCAGTGGAATATCCACCTTTTTATACTCGGCTACCACCTTATCAATGTCTTTGTGATTCTTATAGCCCCATCTACTTTGACCATATCCAAAGGCCCAAAGAGGTGGAATAAAACTTCTACCTATGATATTTAAAAACTGTCTCGTAATATCATAAGCCCCATCTCCTGAGATGGTATATAGCTTCACATCAGCAGACTCTACTATCACTTCAACTACACCGCTATGATTCACATCTACGTGAAAAGTCACTCGTGCCGGCGAGTCCACAAACACTCCTTTTGGCTCTTTACCATCAATAATGAAGAAATTATGAGCTCCGTACATAGAAGGCATAGACTGTCTATGATGTGGGTCATCTGTATTGTAACTAACATAGGATTTTCCTCGCTTGTTGATACCTCCCATGGTTTCTCCCAGACCATACACAATGTCCTTTTGATCTAATTCATAGGAAAATAAGCGAGTTTCCGGAAGGGATTCCTCTGAAACTTTTTCATAAGAAACAAGATGCTCTTCATCAACAACAGCACCCGTCTCAATCGGATTCCCAAAGATTTGACATGATATCATTTTATATTCCCCCAAGTAAAAAATTCTAAAAAAATTATACCACACTCTTTTTTCTAGAGGAATATAAAGAGCGCTACCGAGGGAGGTAACGCTCAAAATTGTAAGAGAGATTTAAAGAGGGGATTTTTATTTCCCGTATAAACCATTTGTATACTATCACAATTTAACTATGCAAAACTACTTTTGACGCAATCTGCGTGTTTTTCGACATAAAATGCAGTTTTCCTATGGAAATATTACCAAAAAAGAGCCTTCAACTTTGTGAACTTTATTTTGCGCCATTAAATTGCGCATAATTGTTATAGTGAATATAATGAAGATGATGTTTTGGAAAGGGGTTTATATTTATGAGGAAAAACTATCGCATCATCACGACACTATTTATAAGTCTTTGTCTATTAGCCGGTTGTGCCAAAAATCAGGAACCGACAGAAACCACGGAGGAAAGCACAGAAATGAGTAAAAATGAAGCTATCACTTCTCTTGAAGTAAATACTACCGTACGAACTATCGGACAATATCCGGAAAACTATGTCATTACTTTTGATGAAGATATTTCAAATTCTGATTTGAAAGCCAGTGATTTTTCCATGAGTGGAAATGCATCCTACTGGGGTGCAAAAACAACTCGTCCTTTCAGTTGTGAATTTCAAGAAATTTCTATTCAAAAAAACACGCTTACCTTAGTACCCAAAGATTTTCCTGAAAAGTACTTTTACGTGGAAGATTTTCATGTTACCTGTAGTGTAGACAGCTACTATAATTTTTCAAGCATAGATGTAACATCCATTATCACTCCTGTTGCAGATGATTTTGAAACACTTTCAAATGATAATCGTATGCCCTTTGATTATCACCTTTACACACCTAGTGAAGAAACAAATATGCCTATCGTTGTTGTCTTCCATGGTTTTGGAGATACGTCTAATCTTTTGACTTATAAAACTGCCGTAGAGTGGGCAGAACCAGAAAATCAGGCCCTTCGACCATGTTACGTATTGGCTCCTGTTATTGACGACGCAACCTACTATTCTGCTTCTGGAAGGGATAAAGTATTCGATGATATCAAAGACATCCTAGATCAAATGATTACAGAAAATAAAGTAGATCCCAGTCGCGTTTATGTTATGGGAAATTCCTTTGGCGGACTTTCTACCTTTGAATTCTGTGAAAAATATCCGGATACCGTTGCAGGAGCTCTTGCTCTTTGTCCTGCTCTTACTTATTCCACTCACGTAGCTTCCAGATTCAAAGATATGACAGAGGTGCCTATTTGGATTTGTCATGCGTCTGGAGACAATACCATTCCTGTTTCTGCATCACAAAACGCAGTAAAAAAATTAGAGGAATTATCTGCAAAAGAAGTTCATTATACAGAATACTCCGATGAAGAAATGAACTCCTTTGGCGCTTCGTCAGATCCCGACGCCACCTATAGTTATCATCATGTAGAATTAGCAGTTATGGAGACTGATAGCTATATGGAATGGCTGTTTAGCAAAGTAAAATAATATAGCTTTTGGGTAAGGCATCTTTTGTTAGCACTCAAATAAAAAGAGTGCTAATTTTCTATTGACTTTTGATTTTCCTAGGTTTACTATAACTATCGAGGGTTGAATTCTTTGGGATTAACCCTCTATTTCTATGAAAAATAATTAAATTATATAAAGGAGTGAAGGTTATGGCAAACACACATGGAAGCTTATCTATCACAAGCGAAAACATTTTCCCTATTATTAAAAAGTGGCTTTATGAAGACCACGATATTTTTTATCGTGAATTAGTTAGTAATGCTTGTGATGCAATTACAAAATTAAAGAAATTGGATATGATGGGTGAATACTCCCTTCCTGCAGATTATGAAGGAAAAGTTGAGGTCATTGTATCTCCTGAAGATAAAACCATTACCATCAAAGATAATGGTCTTGGTATGACAAAGGATGAGGTAAATGAATACATTAACCAGATTGCTTTTTCTGGTGCAACTGACTTCCTTGAAAAATACAAAGACAAGGCAAATGAAGATCAAATCATTGGCCACTTCGGTTTAGGTTTCTATTCTGCTTTCATGGTTGCAGATGAAGTTCATATTGATTCAAAATCTTATCGTAAGGGTACAAAATCAGTTCACTGGGAATGCGACGGCGGTACTGAATACGATATGACAGATGGCGATAAAACCGATATTGGAACTACCATTACTTTATTCTTAAATGAAGACTGCTTAGAGTTTGCTAACGAATATCGTGCAAGAGAAGTATTGAAAAAATACTGTTCATTCATGCCAACAGAAATTTATCTTTCTAAGAAAGATGCTCCTGAAGAATATGAGACCATCGATGTAGAAGATAAATTAGATACTGATACTGTAATTGAAGAGATTCATGAAGATGCCAAATTTGAGGAAAAAGAAAACGAAGACGGCACAAAGGAAACTGTAGAAGTTTCTCCAGAAAAGAATCAGCTTAAGATTGTAAAACGTCCTGTACCTTTGAATGAAACCCATCCACTTTGGACAAAATCTCCAAGTGAATGCAGCGATGAAGATTACAAAAAATTCTATCGTGACGTTTTCATGGATTACAAGGAACCACTCTTTTGGATTCATTTGAACATGGATTATCCATTTAATCTAAAGGGTATTTTATACTTCCCTAAGATTAATACAGAATATGATTCGATTGAAGGAACAATTAAGTTATATAACAACCAGGTATTTATTGCTGACAATATCAAGGAAGTTATTCCTGAATTTTTGATGCTTCTAAAGGGTGTCATTGATTGTCCTGATTTGCCATTAAATGTTTCACGTTCTGCTCTTCAAAATGATGGATTCGTGAAAAAGATTTCTGAATACATCACAAAGAAAGTTGCTGACAAACTTACTGGTTTATGTAAAACAGATAAAGAAAACTATGAAAAATACTGGGATGATATTTCACCATTCATTAAATATGGTTGCTTAAAGGATGAAAAATTCTGTGACAAGATGAATGATTATATCCTATTTAAGGATATCAACGACAACTACACCACTCTTCCCGAATTACTCGTTAAGGAAGAAAAACCGGAAGTAGAAAATGCTGACGGAAGTGATGCTACTGCTGATGAAACAAATGATGAAGAAAAAGAAGATACAAGAAAAACTGTTTACTATGTAACTGATATGAATCAGCAGGGACAGTATGTATCTATGTTTAAAGATCAGGGAATGAATGCCGTAATCTTAGATCACAGCATCGATACTTCTTTCATTACTCAGTTAGAGCAAAGAAATGATCAGTATAAATTCTTACGAATTGATGCAGATGTTACTGATTCATTAGTAGAAGAAACTTCTGAAGAAGAATTAAAGGATGTTACTGATACTCTTAGCCAGTTATTCAAGGATGCATTAAATAAAGATTCTGTTACTGTTAAAGTTGAGAAGTTTAAAGATGAAAGTATTGCATCTCTTCTAACAGTTGATGAGCAAGGTCGTCGTATGCAGGATATGATGAAGATGTATGGAATGGGTGGAATGGATCCTTCTATGTTTGCTGGTCCAGAAACCTTAACCTTAAATGCAAATCACAGCCTTGTAAAATACTTAACCGAAAACAAAGATTCAGAAAACGCTTCTACCTTTGCAAAACAATTATATGATTTGGCTGTACTAGCAAACCGTCCTCTTGCTCCAGAAGCAATGCAGGAATTTGTAAATCGTTCCAATGAAATTATGATGTTACTTGCAAAATAATTGTGAGAAGTGATTGGTTACAAAATTTAAATTATAAATAACTTTTTAAGAGAAGGCTCTTAAGAAATT
>JAILMB010000109.1 GCA_024692825.1 Lachnospiraceae bacterium
CTGATGGATTTTATGATGAATCAGAGGAAAACAATTACTATGTAAAAGGGTTGTCTCCTTATATTAAACATATTTTTGAACAGTTATCCAATGATGGGAAAAGTATCTATGGATATGGTGCAGGTTACATGTGGGGTACCATGGGAATCGTGTATAATCCGGATGTAGTAAAAGAAGAGGATTTACATCATTGGAGCCTTCTTTTAAATGAGGATTATCACAAAAAGGTAACCATGAAGGATAGTGTGCGAGATTCATATATTGTTGGTCTTTGCATTTTAAATGAAGAAAAACTGATGTCAGAGGAGTTTTTGAATTCCTCTTCCTATAGAGATGAGCTTGATCAGATGTTAAATGCTACGGATGGAGAAACTGTAAGTCAGGTGGAAAAGATTTTGACTGCAATGAAGGAGAATGCTTATTCTTTGGAAACGGATTCCGGAAAAGCTGATATGGTATCAGGAAAGGTTGTGGCAAATATGCAGTGGTCCGGAGACGCAGTCTATACGATGGATCAGGCGGACGAAGATGATTATAAATTGAATTTCTTTGTGCCTGAGGAAGGCAGCAATCTTTGGTTTGATGGATGGGCCATGTTAAAGGACGGCATTGGAAAAAATAAAGAAAAACAACAGGCAGCAGAGGCGTTTGTTAACTTTGTGTCCCGACCAGATAATGTAATCCGAAACATGTACTACATTGGTTATACTTCTGTAATATCCGGTGGAGAGGACGAGTCCATTGTAGATTATCTGGATTATAGTTACGGAGAAGAGGAAGGGGGTTCATATGATCTTTCCTACTTTTTCGACAAAGAGGTGTCCCTTACAACTTCAGAAGAGCAATTGCATCGTCAGTTGTATGCGGCATATCCGACCAAAGATGTATTGGACCGTTCCGTAGTTATGAACTTTTTTGATTCAGATGAAAACAAAAGAATCTCTGAAATGTGGACGAATATTCGATGTTTTCAATTTAAATAAGCTAGCTTAAGGTTTGTTTAAGGTTTCCTTGGTATTATAATCGCGAAAAGTGTGTGAAAGATACAAGGAGGTAATTATGAGTGATGTTGCAAGCGTAAGCTCAAGCTCAAATATCTACGGACAGATTGCAAGTGGTTCTTCACTGACCACAGCAGCAGATGGTGCAGCTGAAACAGCTATTGCAGAGGAATTGGAAACACAGAGTACAGGATATTCTGTAGGTGCAGATAATATTGCATCTGGAATTGATTTATCGAATATAGAAGATTCTGCTCTTTCCAGCATTAGCGATTATTTACAACGAATTCGTGAACTGGCATTACAGGCATCTAGCGATTTGTTGTCAGACACAGATAAGGCTGCAATCCAGGCAGAAATTGATGAATTGAAACAGGGAATCTCTGATGTTGCTAGTCAATCTACCTATAATACTATTAATTTATTAGATGGATCAACATCCACACTATCTTTAGCAACGGATGCAAATGGAAATTCAACTTCTGTTTCTGGCTATGATGCTACATTAGAAGCTTTGGGGATAGCCGATTTTGATGTTACAGGAGATTTTGACATTTCTGTGATTGATGACGCCATTGAAGCTGTGACTTCTACTAGAACAGCTATTGGAGCAAAAACCTCAGCCTTGGAATATGCATATAATTACAACACATCAGCAGAATTAGCGACGAACAGTGTGCATTCTACTTTAGAAGACCTGGATATTTATGAGTATGTAACGGAACAAAAGAAGAAAGAAACTTTAGATACTTATAAGCTAATGATGCAAAAGAAACAGCAGGACGACGAAGAATCAAGAGCACAACAGATGTTTACAACATTTACAACATAGTATTGAGGGATAAAAATAGATGAAAAGAGACGACTTTTGAGTAATCAAAGGTCGTCTTTTTTACGTCATAAAAAATACTGTTGACGACAGAAGGTAAAGAGAAGGGAAATAGGGTGGTAGGATACAGATGGAACTAGAGGGTTATATTTTATAGAGGAGTTATGTATATGAGGAAACGAAAAGCGCTGGCCGTATGCTTGCTGGCTGCTGTAGTGTTATCATCTGTAGGTTGTCAAAGTGCAACAAAAGATGAAGAAGTAGCAGCAATCGAACTTTTAGAGGTAGATGCAAAGGCTTCCGTTGTAAATTTAAAAGTGGATGGTATAGAAAATCCCCTTGGGCTAGACGATGAAACACCATCATTTTCATGGCAAATGGCATCAGATGTGATTGGTGCAGCACAAAAGTCCTACAAGATTACTGTTTGGGATGAAGATGAAAATGTTATGTGGGATTCAGGAGAAGTAGAATCTCAGAAGTCTAATGAAATTACTTATGAGGGAGAGGCTTTAGCTGCAAAAAGTAGTTATACCTGGCAGGTTTGTGTAACGGATACATCTGGCTCAAGTGTCAATAGTGATAAGGCTACTTTTGAGACAGGATTTTTGAGTGAAGAGTTGTCTGCATTTCAGGATGCAACATTTATCGGTGCCAGCGAGTTAAATGTAGATGCCAAAAGTTTATGTGTTTATGATATTGATACTACAGTTACCATTCCAGAGGGCAGTTCGTCGGCAGCTCTTATTATAGGGGCGGATGACTATCGTTTGGAAAATGAGAATTTTAATATCAATCATCAGGTTTCAGATGAAAACTATGTAAAGATAGAGCTAGATGTTTCTGGTGTAGAAGCCGGTACAGGTGTAGTAATAAACGCTTATCGTGTTGGATATAAAGCTGGAGAGGATGAGAGTACGCCTGTTTGTTCTATATCGGAAGACGAAGATTTTAATGCTCTAATCACTTCGGAAAATCTCCATTCACCACATGAGTTTAGCGTGTGTGTATCAGCAAATAAGATTACAATTGGAATTGATGGTACATTTTCTAACACATCCTTATGTGTCAATGATTTAGGAGACAATTCCAGTTACAATACGTATCCAAACTTAAATTCCGTTGGATTTGCAACAAAAGAAGGAGAAGCGGCTTCGTTTGAGAATTTCACTATAAAAAATGGTGGTCAATATGGTACAAAAACACTATTTGATTCCACCACTGGTGCTACCTATGATATTTTTCAGGGACTATCTGGTGTAAGTGTAAATGGAACTACAATTGATGTTTCAGGCGCAACTGTGGCATATGCAGATCCAAGTTATGGTTCGCTTCCTATGTTGAGAAAAGATTTTTCAGTGGAGAAGGAAGTGGAGAAGGCAAGACTTTATGTAACAGCAGAGGGAATTTATAATCTCTATTTAAATGGAGAGGAAGTAGCCGAAGAGGAATGGTTTAATCCTGGAGATTCTTCCTATGATTCCTTACTCGGCTATAACACCTATGATGTTACAGAGTTTCTATCTGAGGGTGGAAACACAATTTCTTCTGTGTTAGCCGGAGGCTGGTGGAGTGGAAATATGACTTTTGAAGCTTCTAACTCGAACTATTATGGTGAAGAACCAGCACTATTGGCATCTTTAGAAATTACCTATAAAGATGGAACGAGTGATGTCATTGGAACGGATGAAAGCTGGACGAGTTATGTTCACGGACCATATGTTGCTGCAGATTTCTTGCAGGGAGAAACGTATGATGCTTCATTAGAGGCTGATGTCGAGGGATGGATGACAAATGGGTTTAGTGGAGAAGGCTGGGAAAATGCAGTTTTGGTGGAAACGAGATCTCAGTTTTCAAATATGAAACTCACTACTCGAACAGATCAACCAGTGCACGTGATTCGAACCACTACGGCAGTAGAATGTTTAGGGGAAACCAATGAAGGAACAAATTCCTATATTTATGATATGGGAGAAAATGTATCTGGTGTGCCTCTTATTACGATTCCAGCCGAAGTGGCAAAGGCAGGAGAAAAGGTAACGCTTCGTTTTGCGGAAGTTCTTTATCCAGAAACAGAGGAATATACTACGGCTGGTATTGATGGGGAGCTTATGGTAGAAAACTATCGTGCAGCCCTTGTGACAGATTTTTATACTATGAAGGAAGGGGAGAATATCATTGCCCCGGATTTAACCTTCCATGGATATCGTTATATTGAAATTAGCGGTTTAGATGAAGCATTGGATGTGGAAAATGTAAAAATGCAGGTGCTGTCATCCCTGGATGCAACAGGAACTTATGTATCATCTAATGAGTTAGCAAACCAGTTGTACACAAATATTACAAATTCAACTACGAGTAACTATATTTCCATTCCAACGGATTGTCCACAAAGAAACGAACGCCAGGGATGGACAGGAGATGCTCAAATCTTTGCATTGACGGGATCATATATCGCAGATACTTACAACTTTATGGATACCTGGATGGATAGTGTAAGAGCGGATTCTGGGGAAAATGGAATGTCAGCGCAATATGCGCCGGCTTTTAGTTCTTATGACGTAACATCAGATGATGAAATTGAGCATAAGGGAATGAGCTTTGGTATTACATGGAATGGAGTGGCAGTAACAGTTCCTTATAATCTTTATATGCAAACAGGTCGAACTGATATTATTGAAGAAAACAAGGAAAATATATATGCCTACATGGAAACCCTTTTTGCAAAACCTTTTAATTATAAAAATGCAAACGAAGAAACTGTAACAGAGGAGAGATTGACAGGAGAATATGGAACTCTTGCAGATCATCTTGCCAGAGTAGTAACAGATTCTCCATTACTTGGTACAGCTGTGTACATAGAACTATTAGACGATGCAGCAGTTATGGCAAGAGCAATTGGGGATATAGATCAGGCAGAGATATATGAAACCAAGGCAGTGGAAGCGAGAGAAGCATGGAATGAAATTTTCATAGATTCTGAAACTGGAAAGACAAGAAATGCAAAAGGAGAAATTGAGGACACACAGGCTTCTTATGCAACAGCACTTCGTTATGATGTGGTCAGTGAAGAAAATTTAGAAAAAACACTAGAAAACTATGAAGCTACTATAGCAAAGGCTTCTGGTACAGATGATGAGGGTGTTGAGATTTTGCCTTACACGTTGACAACAGGATTTAATGCAACGGGAAATCTACTACCAGCTTTATCGAAAAATGGATTAAATGATACGGCATATCAGTTGTTTGAGTCTAGTGAATATGCTTCCTGGTTATATCCAGTCACTCTTGGGGCAACTAGTGTTTGGGAGAGATGGAACTCTTTAAGTGAAGAAACAGGATTTAATGGAAACAATGCCATGAATTCCTTTAACCATTACTCCTTTGGTGCTGTAGGAGATTGGATGATGAGCTTCCAGGCAGGAATTACGACAAATGAAGATTATCCTGGTTATGAAAGCTTTGTTTTACAGCCAACTGCAGGCGGAGATTATACAAGTTTAGAGGCAACTTACGATAGTGTGTATGGAACCATTAAGAGTAGTTGGACTGCAAAAGATGGTGAGATTACTACCTATACCTGCACAGTTCCAGCAAATACAACAGCGACACTTTATCTTCCTACAGAGGCGAAGGATAACGTTTCTGCAGAAGGTGTTTGTGCCTTAGGGGAAAAGTCACACAATGGAATTGCTACTATGGCATATCAGTTGGTGGCGGGAACCTATACATTTGTTATAGATTCTGAAATTACTTGCAAATAATTACAAATATTGATAAAGATTTAGATGAAATCCTCCTTTCCTGTGGTAAAATATGAGTAAAGTTTTTACTTGTATTTATGCACATGCGAGAGGGGGATTTTTGATATGAAAAATCT
>JAILMB010000269.1 GCA_024692825.1 Lachnospiraceae bacterium
TTTATCGTAGAGGGAGATTCTGCGGGAGGAAGTGCAAAGACTGCCAGAAACCGTGCTAATCAGGCAATTCTTCCACTTCGTGGAAAAATCTTAAATGTAGAAAAGGCAAGAGAAGATAAAATCTACGAAAATGCAGAAATTAAGGCTATGATTACCTGCTTCGGTACAGGAATTCATGAAGATTTTGATATAACGAAATTAAAATATCACAAGATTATTATTATGACGGATGCCGATGTAGATGGAGCTCATATTGCAACATTAATGTTGACCTTCCTTTACAGATTTATGCCGGAGTTAATCCGTCAGGGTTATGTATATCTTGCTACTCCTCCACTTTATAAGTTAGAGAAGAATAAAAAAATCTGGTATGCATACAGTGACGAAGAACTAAATAATATTCTTACGGAAGTTGGACGTGATAATAACAATAAGATTCAGCGATACAAAGGTTTAGGAGAAATGGATGCGGAACAACTTTGGGAAACAACCATGGATCCTGAAAAGAGAATCTTAAAACGTGTTACCATGGATGACCTTGCAGCATCTGAAATTGATGCAGTGTTCTCCACCTTAATGGGTGATAAGGTAGAACCACGTCGTGAGTTCATCGAAGAAAACGCTAAATACGTACAAAACTTGGATATCTAGTGAAATCACTATTTATTCGATAGTACGGCGGGCAATTATAATTATTTTTTAAGAAAGAATGTTTATACATTTTTTCTTCGGCAGTGTCTCCGCTCTACCTCATCTAGTCGAATGTCTGTAAAGACCTGAGCTCGTAAACGGCTCAGTTCAACAGACATACGACGGATATTCGGAACGCTTCGCACTGTCTTTCAGAAAAAAGTATAAATCCTTCTTTCTTAATATTTAATATTTTAGCCCGCCTCATATATAAATTAATTTAGATAATTTATTTACTAGGCTATGGGTGGGCTAATATTTTAAAAATAATTGAAAAGTGAATATACTAATTTTCCGAGAGACATCCGCGTAGCGTTTCGAGAATCCGTTGTACAGCCGTTAAACTCGCGACTTTAGGAGCGAGTATTACGGATGTTCAACTAGTCGAGAAGAAGCGAAGACGGTGCCGAGGAAAATTATGTACTATTCACGTTCAATTTATAGTAATTTAAAAGGCCCACCCAAGTACAAACTTCAGTTAAATAGTGATTTATAGAAAACTATAGGAGAGAAAATGGACGATAAGATTTTTGATAATATTCAAGATGTAGATTTAAAGAAAACAATGGAAACGTCGTACATCGATTATGCTATGAGTGTTATTGCATCTCGTGCTCTTCCAGATGTAAGAGATGGATTAAAACCGGTTCAGCGTCGTGTTCTTTATTCCATGATCGAATTGAATAATGGACCGGATAAGCCACATCGTAAATGTGCACGTATCGTTGGTGATACCATGGGTAAGTACCATCCTCATGGAGACTCTTCTATTTATGGAGCACTTGTCAACATGGCTCAGGAATGGTCAACACGTTATCCACTTGTAGATGGACATGGTAACTTTGGTTCTGTGGATGGCGATGGCGCTGCTGCTATGCGTTATACAGAAGCAAGACTTTCAAAGATTTCAATGGCAATGCTTGCAGATATCAATAAAGATACTGTAGATTTCATGCCAAACTTTGATGAAACTGAAAAAGAACCTACCATTCTTCCAGCCCGTTATCCAAACCTTTTGGTAAATGGAACAACAGGTATTGCCGTTGGTATGGCAACAAATATTCCACCGCACAATCTTCGAGAGGTTGTTGGTGCTGTAAATAAAATCATTGATAATCAGATTGAAGAAGATAGAGATACTGATATTGATGAGATTATGGACATAATAAAAGGACCTGATTTTCCTACTGGAGGAACTATTTTAGGTAAAAGCGGAATCGAAGAGGCATATCGTACCGGTAGAGGAAAAATCAGAGTTCGAGCTGTAACTGACATTGAACCAATGCAAAACGGTAAAAACAGAATTGTAGTTACTGAACTTCCTTACAATGTAAATAAAGCAAGACTAGTAGAATATATTGGTAAACTAGTTCGTGATAAAAAATTAGATGGTATTACTGCCCTTCGTGATGAATCATCTCGTGAAGGAATGCGTATTGTGATTGAACTTCGTAAAGATATCAATCCTTCTGTAATGCAAAATTTATTATTTAAGCATACACAGTTACAGGATACCTTCGGTGTTATTATGCTGGCTCTTGTAAATAATCAGCCAAAGATTTTAAATATCAAAGATATGCTGACTCATTATTTAAATCACCAGAAGGATGTCGTAACAAGACGTACAAAATTTGATTTAAATAAGGCAGAAGAAAGAGCTCATATCTTAGAAGGTTTATTAATTGCTCTTGATAATATTGATGAAGTTATCCACATTATCCGCTCTTCTGATACGGTTGCTATTGCAAAAGAACAGTTAATGGATCGTTTCGGTCTTTCAGAAGCTCAGTCCCAGGCAATTGTAGATATGAGACTTCGTGCTCTTACCGGCTTGGAACGTGGAAAGTTAGAGAACGAATACAAAGAACTTCAGGAACAAATCAAGGAATTAAAAGCAATTTTGGCAGATGAAAAGAAACTTCTTGGAGTAATTAAAGAAGAAATCACATTTTATGCTGATAAGTATGGCGATGATAGACGTACTTCTATTGGATTTGATGAATATGACATCGATATGGAAGATTTAATTCCTGTTACTAGCACGGTAGTTACCTTTACAAAGGTTGGATATATTAAGAGAATGAATGTAGATAACTTTAAGGCTCAGCACCGTGGAGGTAAGGGAATTAAAGGAATGGAGACAATTGATGAAGATTACATCGTAGAAATGATGCTAACTACTTCTCACCACTATCTCATGTTCTTTACAAACTTTGGTAGAGTTTACAGAATAAAGGCATATCAAATTCCAGAAGCTTCTAGAACAGCAAGAGGAACCGCTATTGTAAACCTGCTACCATTACAGCCAGATGAAAAGATTACATCCATGATTCCAATTAAGGAATACGATGATGATCGTTATTTATTCATGGCTACAAAGAAGGGAGTTGTTAAGAAAACAAAACTCTCCGACTATGCAAACATTAGAAAGAATGGCCTTGCAGCCATTAATTTAAGAGATGATGATAAATTAATCGAAGTAAAGATGGCAAAAGACGAAGATGAAGCTATGCTCTTTACTAAATTCGGACAGGCTATAAGATTCAAGGTATCTGACGCTAGAAATACGGGAAGAGTTTCTATGGGCGTTAAAGGTATGACTTTATCAGATCAGGACGATGTAATTGCAATGCAGTTAGTTTCTCAAGGCGATGCACTTATGATTGTATCGAAAAATGGGCTTGGTAAATGTACAAAGATAGATGAATTTACCTGTCAGCATCGTGGAGGTAAGGGTGTTAAATGCTATAAGATTACTGAAAAAACAGGAAATCTTATTGGTGTAAAGGCTGTTACAAAAGATGATGAACTGATGTTAATAAATACAGACGGAATTATCATCCGTATATCTGTAGCAGAAACTGCTCTTCTATCACGAATCACATCAGGAGTTAAACTTATTGATTTGAAGAATGGTGGAGAAGTTGCATCTATTGCTAAAGTAAGAAAAGAGGATTTAGTTCTAGATGAAGCTGAAAGCGAGGAATCGGCTGACGCAATTGATGAGTAAAAACATTTGCACAGTAAAGGAGAAAGTATGAAAAAGAAAATTAAAAATCAAAACACCACGATTAAAGCTTCTTTGAACGAATTTTCAGGATTTGTCTTTAAAATGTTTGTTAGCGTAACAGTCATTATGACAATTTTCTTGGCAGTAGTTTTTGTAAATGTTTATAATTTCTACAACGTTCAATTTGTTACTCAGTCTTATCAGTTAGAGATTCGAAAAGATGTACAGACTATTAATAAAAGACTACTCTTCGCTCTTGCTTCAAATGATGATTCTGTAACAGCAGATCAAAGAGCAGACTTAGAAGAAAGATTTCCTAAGATTGAAGGTTATTTTGAAACCATTTCAGAAAATCTAAATAATGATACTTTAGGAAATCAGTTAGTAGAAAATTGGAAAGCATTTGAAACATCGTCTTATGAAATGCTTGATATGATTGAAAATGATGATATTGATGGTGCACTTGCATATTATAATTCTACATTAAACGATGTATCAGAAACTTTAGCAGATTCTCTAGATGAAACAGGTTCCTTAGCTGAATCAGCTGCTGCAAATAAGTATAAAACAATTCTTGTTATTATTGTTTTAGGTATTATTGTACTGGTTGGTGGATGTGTCATTGTATCAATTATTAACAGAAAACGTAGCGTTGCTATGATCGATGATATTGAAAATGATTTGGATGTATTGGCAAAAGCCACAGAAGAAATAGCCAAAGGAAATGTTCACGTAGAAATTGATTATGAAAAAGATAATGAAATCGGAAAAGTAATTAATCAGTTGCGTATTGCTGTAAATTCGTTGATTTTCTATATTGATGAAATTCATGATAAGATGCAGACAATGGCTTGTGGAAACTTTAATATTCAATTTGATAAGGATTTCGATGGTGATTTTATTGCAATTCAAAATGCCATTGAAAGCTTTTCAAAAGAAATATCAGAATCTATGACAGAAATTATGGAAGTATCTGGAATGGTATCTGATGGAGCAAATCAGATTGCCGGTGCAGGTCAGAACTTAGCTGATTCCGTTACAACTCAGGCTGGAATTGTAGATGATTTATCAGTAACAGTAGGAAGTATTACAGAACAGATTTCAAATAACTCAACAGATGCAACAAATATTTCAAATGAGGTTGAAATTGTTGCTCAGAATATCGTTGATGGAAACAGACAAATGCAAGAGGTAGTGAAGGCAATGGATGCTATTTCTGCTTCTTCAAAAGAGATTTCAAATATTATTGATACAATTAATGAAATTGCAGATCAGACAAACTTACTGTCCTTAAATGCTTCAATTGAGGCTGCTAGAGCTGGTGAGGCTGGTCGTGGATTTGCAGTTGTTGCATCAGAAGTATCACAGCTTGCAAATCAGACAGTAGAAGCTGCACAAAATACAGCTGGATTGATCAATGCTTCACTTCGTAGTGTTGAAGAAGGAATTAAAATTGCCAATGCTACTGCTACTCAGTTAGATTCCATGGTAGGTCAGGTACAGGGAATTGCAGTAAAGATTAAGAGTATTGCAGATGATTCCAATGATCAGGCAACTTCTGTGAAAGAAATGTCTTCTAACATTGGGGAAATTTCTTCTGTTGGTCAAAATAATGCCGCTACTTCTGAAGAATCATTGGCATTAAGCTACGAAATGAATGAACACGCAAACTCACTAAAAGAATTAGTAAATAAATTTGAATTAAAAGCGTAAGAAATACAAAAAATTCGTTGACAAAAAATATGGGTTTTAGTACAATAAATGTTGCGTCAAGTCAGACGCAACATTTATTTTTTTAAAGAAGTAACTGTTCCGGATTAGCGACCGGTATTCATTGACAGGAACTTTAAGGCTTATGGAGAAGTACTCAAGTGGCCGAA
>JAILMB010000275.1 GCA_024692825.1 Lachnospiraceae bacterium
GAACTCCTTTGTACCGGTGACCAAAATCACCAGATACTCTTTTTGAAGCACATCGCCAATCACATGCTCTCCCACGCGAATTAAAACATGACGCAACATCCCCGTTTTTTTATCTTCATCAAAAGGACGCATGCGAAAAGACGGCATCATGTCCTTAATCCCACGGATGATTTCTACCGCCTTTTCTTCCTCAATTTGGCAAGTGTCAATATCCACCACCCAATGGGAATTCTTTTCATATATGCCACAAATAGTTTTTTTATTTCTTCCCATACCAAATACGGCATGCACTTTATTTCTATAACAATAGGGATTATTTGCACCCAAAATAGGAAGAAATTTCTTTGAAACCTCTTCCTTTTCATATCCGTTTTTCAGCAAAACAGGAGCCAAAAGCCCTTCTATATATTTTTGTTTTTTGGCGAGCTGCTTCTCATAAGACATTCCCTGATAATCACAACCACCACATTGTTTTGTATATTTGCATTTATTCATGGGCTCATTTTAACATAAAAAACCCCGTGGGAGTAGTTCTCACGGGATTTCCATACCGTTAATAGACATTGCCTTAATCTGGTTCTGATTTGTTTCCTTAATATAACTATATATGCCCCGTATTATTAATTCAAAGTACAGACTATTTCATTTCCATTATCCTGTACTTTTACCGTCACATTGCTTTCGGCGTTTACACGAACCACCGCCTGCGCCCTTCCGTAATAGGTGGAAAATCTTCCTGTCGTATAATCATCTTTGGTACAGGGATTGGCACTTCCAAATCCTAAAAGCTCGCCTCCTTCCACAGAAACCTCCAGTGTACGGTCTGCATTGGATTCTACGATTCCATCCCGGTCACGAAGAGAAATATCAATATAGGCAATTTCCCCCTTTTGAAAGTTCTCCTTTTCCGGTTCAATGGAGACCATACTTTCTCCTGCAGATTTCAAGCTGCTTCTTCCCAGTTCTTTTCCGAAAACGTCATAAGAGACCGCTTCGATTTCTCCCGGTTCATACTTTGTTTTAAACAATGCATGATACTCCTTCAGTTTCTTTATGCCCACAGATTTGTGATTTACAAAGAGTTCCACTTTATCTCCTTGTGAAAAAATGTCAATTTCTGCCTTATTTCCATCACAGTTTTTCCAAGACCAACTTTCAATGGCATTGGTTCCTCTCCACATGGATTTTGAAACCCTCACCTTTGGATGATTCACCGGACGCACACCAATGATTGGATGCTTTGTCGTTTTCCAAACCACCTTGGCAAGGCCTGCGCTGGCATCAGGGTTGCCCAAAATATCTATAACCCCCGCTCCCGCTAATAACCAGGGATAGGGACGATTAAAAGGAACACCTCCCGTGTAACTCCAGGCACCAAGTCCAGCCTCGCCCAAATAATCCCAGGCTGTCCACATAAAATCTCCAATCAAATAAGGATAGGTTTCCACCATTTTCCAGTTTTTAGCGATTTCGTAGGGGAAGGTTTCACTTCCTACCACAATGCGATTGGGATGTTTTTTTCCTTCCAAAGGATATCTTCCGCTGGCATAATTATAGCCGGCGATATCTAAGGCATCCAAAATCGGAGTGGTAACCTGATCCACCTTCTTGGAATTGCCCGCCTTATTCATTCCCGGTCCGATAAAGCTTACTATGGTATTAAAAAGCAAACTTCCGTTTTTAGAACCATCTTCCTCCTTCTGTCCGTTGGCCATTACCCCTTTATCCACGTCATCATAAAGCCCTTTTCCTTTGGCATAATTTCCCATAATCATGAGGTTCATACCTCCGGTTACCGCTCGGGTATCATCTATGGATTTAATCAGAGAAATAATTTCTTTTCCCTGTTTTACCCCCTCTTCTTTTCCCGGTTCCGAAACTTCATTTCCGATGGAATACATCACCACAGAGGGATGATTGTAATCTCTTGTCACCATGGCTGAAATATCATCTTTCCAGCAATCCCTAAAATCCACTCCGTAGTCGTATTTATTCTTACGGATATACCACATATCAAAAGCTTCATCCATAACATACATGCCATAATAATCGCAGGCATCCAACATGGAGGAAGAAGCCGGATTATGAGAAACCCTGATAGCATTAAAACCCTGTTCCTTTAAAATACGAACCCTTCTCCATTCACTTTCCCTTAAGGATGCCGCTCCTACAATACCATTATCATGATGTACACAGCCTCCCCGAAGCAAAGTGGATTCTCCATTCACATAGAAACCTGTAGTATCCCAGTTAAGTTTTCGAATTCCAAAATTTTCCACGCATTCATCCACCAAAACGCCGTCCCGATATACCATGACATGAGCCTGATACAACTCTGGATGCTGTTCTGACCAAAGCTTTGCATTTGGAATATCAATTTTCACAGCAGTTCCTTTTCCTTCCGCCACCTTTTGTTCATCCTTTAGAATCTCCACAACGACTTCCCCATCAGTCACCGTTGTTTCCACGAGAATCTGAGCGGGTTGATACTCCAAAGTTGTAATCTTTACACCTTGGAAAGAAATTCCATTCTTTTCTCCTATCACAAGAGAGACGGGACGATAAATGCCACCGCCGGTATACCATCTGGAGTTTGGAAGTTTTGAATTATCTACTGTAACTTTTACTGTATTTTCTTCCTCATAGTTTAAGTAGTCATCCAACAAAACGCAAAACTGGGTATAGCCATATTTATGCTCACCTGCTTTTTTCCCGTTTACTTCCACAATGCAGTTTCGATAAACACCCTCAAACAAAAGTCTGATTTCTTTCTCCTTCCACAATGTAGGAGCATGAAAGCTTTTTTCATAGGTATAAACATTACTGAGGAAATACCCGTGACCGCTTCCACCTTCTGCATCAAAGGCTCTCCCATCCAAAAGCTGTGCGTCATGAGGCAAGGTTAAAACAATTGGGTCTTTCCCCTTTGTCTCAAACCGCCAGCCCTCGTTAAACGATTTCTTCTCCATAAGAATCCTCCAATTTGTATTGTAAAAACCGGTTTTACTGTTATACTTACATTATAAAAAGTCGTATATGTCAGTTGAATATCATATATGCTAGTTTTCACTTCATTTTCTAACATATTCGCATATGATTATGAGGAGTTGCCATGTTTTATACCACTACATTAGATGCCTTAGACAAAATATCCCTGGCTAATATTTCCTATCCAGGAAATTTTCCAAACCCAAACATGATCCCCACTGATTATCAAATCAACACTCCCTTTCGCCTGGTCTTTGTAACCAGAAAAATCGATAATGAGGAAAGCTATACCAACGAGTGCTTTATCTCCCCGGAGGGAACGCTATATACTAAATTCGACCAAGAGGATTTTGCCTATCTAAATCCATTTTTAAAACTTCACAAGCATTCTTTTTATGAAATCATGTTTGTATTAGAGGGAGAAGTTTTTGTAAATATAGAAAACGAACGTCACTTATACCAAAAAGGAAGTTGCTGTATTCTCAACAAAAATGTAATGCATTTAGAAGAGTATATAACAGAGTTTCAAGTCGTCTTCCTTCAGATTTCCAATGACCTAATGAACCTTCTTTTTTCCGACTTATCCTTAAACTTTTTCGGTCCAAAGGCGTCCTTGTTCAAAACCGATTTTGGAGAATTCTTTTATTCAAACTTAAAAGAAAGTAATACCAGTAAGGACTATTTGGATTTCATTCCGGTGAAAAAGGATGGTTCCATTGCAAAGCTAGTCCATGATTGCTTTGACAACATTACCAAGGAAACCCTGTCTCCCAAAGATATGTCTTCCTTTATCATTAAAAATTTGCTCATCGAACTGTTTTGCCTTATGGGCTCCCCACAAAACTACAGCACCACACCCATACGCATAGGTTCCGACAGTGAATACACATTGTTTCAGCAATTGTCCGAAATCGTACAACGCAATAACGGCAGAATCAGCCGCAGTCAGCTTTCTGAAAGTTTGAATTATTCCGGAGCTTATTTAAATGAAATCTGCAAAAAATATTCCGGTCTTTCCCTATTTGATTACGGAATGACCTTTACCATGAAAAAAGCCGCAGAGCTTCTG
>JAILMB010000075.1 GCA_024692825.1 Lachnospiraceae bacterium
CATTGAAAGCATCGAAGCCCTGTTAGGTTTTTCAAACCACACCCATTTTTATAAAATATTTAAAAATACCTACGAGATGACTCCCGCTGCCTATCGTCGCAAGCATTCCGCTTCTCATTAATCGAAAAAAACCTGTGAGATAATCTCTCACAGGTTTTCTTATTAGTAAATAAAAATATCTATTATCGTTTGTTGGATCTTCTCCAAATCTTTTGAGCTTCTGCTTCTTTGATTAACTGATCTCTAAAATCAGGATGCGCAATGGAGATTAACTTCTCTGCTCTTTCCCATGCAGATGCACCCTTCAGATTTACCATACCATATTCTGTTACAACATAATGGGTCTGAGGTCTTGTATCTGTAACGATAGAACCATTTGCCAAGGTTGGACGAATACGAGAATTTAGAGTACCATCTTTTGACTTGAATGTAGATGATAAGCAAATAAAGCTCTTTCCTCCATTAGAAGCATAAGCACCCATAACAAAGTCCATCTGTCCGCCTGCACCGGAAATCTGTTTTGTTCCAGCTGACTCTGCGTTTACCTGTCCATATAAATCGATATCTACTGCGTTATTAATAGAGATAAAGTTATCAATCTTTGATACCACGCGAACATCGTTGGTGTAGTCTACAGGAGCTGACATACACTGTGGGTTATCATCTAAGTAATCATACAGCTTCTTTGTTCCTGCACCAAAAGCATAAGCCTGACGGAAACGATCAATGCTCTTTTTTGCTCCGGTAATTTTTCCGGCTTTTGCAATATCTACAAAGGCATCTACATACATTTCTGTATGAACACCTAAGTCCTTCAAATCAGACTGTGCAATTAATGATCCAACTGCATTTGGCATGCCACCAATACCGAGCTGTAAACAAGCACCATTTGGAATTTCATTTACGATCATCTCTGCAACCTTTTTATCAATATCCGTAGCTGGACCACCAGCAGGAAGTTCAAAGATTGGTTGATTTTCACCTTCTACAATGGCCTCAACCTGCGAAATGTGAATCTCTGATTCAAAACCACCAAGACAGCGTGGCATGTTTTCATTTACTTCTACAATAATATGTTTTGCACCTTCACAAGCTGCCATTAGATGAGATGCGGAAGGGCCAAAGTTGAAGTAGCCATGCTTATCCATTGGTGCAACCTGCATCATTACAACATTGGAAGGCTCAATAGATGTACGATAATACTTTGGAAGCTCAGAATAACGAATTGGTGCGTAGTAAGCCACACCCATTGCAATCATCTTTCTTTCCACTCCAGACATATGCCAGGAGTTCCAGCAAAAATGCTCCCCTGCATCTTCGCGTTCAAAAATAGCTGGCACATGAAATAAAATTCCACCTCGTACCTTTACATCTCTCAATTCATCTGTACGCTTTGCCAATGCTTTATCCAATGCCTCTGGTGTATTAACACACCATGCATAATCTACCCAGTCCCCTGACTGAACTACCTTTACAGCCTCATCTGCGGTAGTTAGTTTCTTTTGATATTCCTCTTCAAAACCCATGTTACGCCTCCTATATATTTTCATAATAAAAAAGTACTATGTTTTACGTGCATTTTAAGTTTGTTAAAAAATAAACACAGTAAGAGCATAGCACCTTTTACCTCATATTTCAAGATGTGTGTACGGTCCATTTCACCTGAACTTACCACCATCTATTCTTTTGAAAATCTCACCTGAGCCTATCATCATCTATTCTTCTGGGAGTTTCCAATTTCCTGCCTCAGTTAAATAATGTGCCGAAAGTTCTCCCTGTCCTAATTTTTCATAACAATCGGAAAGAGAAACCATGGTCGCCTTTCCCTGACTATGAATATCTAAGGTAGACTCTGTCTCATGAATAGCATTGTAATACCATAAGGCGGCCTCAGAATAATCTTCTTTTGCAAAATAAAAATCTCCAAGTTCCTTACAGATTTCAGAATTTGGCGTTACAGAAACTACCTTCATGGCATACTTCATAAAGTTTGTGGTATTTCCAAGTATACGCTCCGCCTTTGCAATGACCGTACAGAAATCAAGAAACATGTCATTATCCAGTGTCTCCTGACTCATAACAGACTTAAAAATTCTTTCTCCCTTAGATAAATCTTCCGTCGTTCCCCATTTGTACAGTTCTCTTGCGTACATCTCATACAGCCGTTTGGATAGTTTTCCTTCTGTATCATAGGATAGTTCAAAAATGTGAAAATCCCTCTTCGAATGATTTCCTTCCGGCATATGATAAACCTCAATGTCGGAGTCAAATACCACCGGTTCTGTTCGCACAGTTTCATGAATGGGATCAATCCACTGAAAAGTGCGAAGCCTTTTAAAGAGTTTTGGACGGTATTCTTTTTTTGCATTTAATACCGTTTGGGTTCCCTTTTCCACATACCACATCTGAACGATTTCCACTTCAGACATCAGTACAGATTTTAGATTTAAGAATCGTCGACGGTTTTCTTCATCTAAAACTTCGTCAGCATCTGCCGAGTATATGTAATCACAAACCGCATGTTTAAAAGCAAAATTTCGTGCCAAAGAAAAATCATCCACCCAAGGGAAATCATAGATCTTATCCGTATATTTTTTGGCCACTTCCTTTGTGCGATCCGTTGACCCTGTATCAACAATGATAATCTCATCCATTAAATCCGCCATGGAAGAAAGGCAACGATCCAATACTTTTTCCTCATTTTTTACAATCATACATAAGCTGACACTAACCATAAGAAATCCCTCACCTAATCCATAAAAGTTTAATTCAACCCTACTTTTTTATTCCTTCGAATTTTCCTATCGATTCGGGTACTGTTCCTCTGTAAATTTACGTAATACAAAAATGGCACGCTTCACCTTTTCCGTATCAATGCAATATGCCATTCGAAAATATCCAGGTGCCCCAAAATTATCTGCGGGAACCAAAATTAAATCGTATTCTTTTGCTTTATTACAAAAAGCAACCGCATCTTCTTCTAATGCCTTTGGGAAAATATAAAATGTTCCACCTGGACGAACCACCTCATACCCAAGATCAACTAAAGCATCATATAAAAGATTCATATTTGTTTCATATACAGAAATATCTGAAGTTTGATCAATGACCTTTGCCACCGCAAGCTGTGGAGTTGCTGCAGGACAGTTATGTCCAATTCCACGGCTAATCTGGCCACACATAACCGCTAAAATATCTGCATCCTTTGCCTTTGGATTTACTGCTACATATCCGATTCGCTCTCCTGGAAGAGACAAACTCTTTGAAAAGGAATAGCAGGAAATCGTATTATCATAATACTTGCTAGGGTATGCAAATTTCTTTTTATCAAAAATAATCTCTCGATAAGGCTCATCTGAAATAATAAAAATCTCATGTCCATACTGAGCTTCTTTTGCCTCTAGAAACATAGCAAGTCTTTGAAGGGTATCCTCAGAATACACCACTCCGGAAGGATTATTGGGAGTATTAATAAGAACTGCCATTACCTTCTCATTCATCATTTCTTCAAAGGCCTTAAAATTAATTTGAAAATCCTCTAATCGTGGTGGAACGACCTTTAATACCGCTCCACTGTCATTGATATAGGGATTATATTCCGGAAAAAATGGTGCAAAGGTAATAACTTCATCTCCAGGTTGAGTTACAAGTCGCACAGCATGAGCAATGGCACCTGCTGCACCGGAAGTCATAAAAATATGTTTTGTCTCATAGGGAAGTCCAAAACGTCTTTTTAAACTCTTTG
>JAILMB010000164.1 GCA_024692825.1 Lachnospiraceae bacterium
AGTAAAAAGACAATTACGCCTTTTACCACTTGTTTGTGCGCTGCAATGCCGACCCCCATGAAAATTGCAGATAATTTTGTTGTGGCATCTCCTCTTGTAAGAGCAGCAATCACACCATCTTCTTTTATCTTCATAAAATAACTCCTAATTTCTCATCTCATTTCATAGAAACACCGCAGGCAAACTCTCATGCCTGCGGCATCCCTTGAAAAATTTTTATTAAAGATTATACACTATAAAAGGAGGGTAATAGTATATAGTTACGAATCTATTTACTCTACGGAAGAGCTGTTCATAGCTTCATTCATAGCTTCTGTTTTTTCTGCTGCATTATCAGCTGTAACTGATCCGGCTACTAATTCCTGTCCCATTGATTCTGCTGGTGTCCAGTACTGACCCATTTCAGAAACAAGTGGCTGAAGTACTGACTTACCATCAAGTACATCGTTCTGAGCTTCTGCTACTGCATCACCAGAAACATCGCAGTTTGTATCGCAAGGGATGATGTTTCTCATTGTGTAGTGATCTGACTGAGCATCTGTGCTTCCTAAGAAAGCTGCAAGTGCTACTGCTACCTGCTGGTTCTCACAGTTAGGGTTAACACCGATTGCCTTAGATCCAGCAAATGCCTTCATCTGGCAAGCGTTTCCATCAATTGTGATAGAAGGAGAAGCTACAACACCAAGGTTATCACCAAGTGCTTCTTTTGCTGCTTCATAATCCCAAGAACCTGAGAAAATAGCGTTTACAGATCCATCTGCAAGTCCTGCTAAACCAGATCCATCTGCATCATTTGAAAAGTTAGAATTTGCTACTAAATCAACTAAGTAATTTGTAACTGCAACTGCCTTATCACCAGAGAAGTCGATTCCTGCTTCTGCATCCTGACCATCTTCTCCAAATAATGTACATCCGTTAGCTGCGTAGAAAGCTGCGATATACCAGCTGTTTGAAAGTGGGAAGGAAACCTTTCCTTTTTCAAGCATTGTATCTAAGCTGGCAACATCTTCTTCAGAGAATACTGAAGTATCATAGTACATAAACCATGTATTTCCTGTGAAAGGAACACCATATACAGCGTCTTCATAAGTTACAGAAGAAACTGTTGTTGCTGTGTTGTTTGCCTTAATCTGATCTAAGGTATCTCCACCAAGTTCAGCTAATGCACCGTTAGCTACAAGGTTTGGAATCTGATCGTTTGCAAACATGTAAACATCTGCTGCTGCAGTAGGATCTGCAGAAACGGTATCCCCTGCATCACCTTCTGAACAAACACCATATTCAAATGTAATGTTCCATTCTGGATGAGCTTCGTTGAATGCTTCACATTCTGTCTGTAACCAAGACTCTGCATCTCCGTCCTGATCTTCCTGAGGACTCCATACAGTAAGTGTTACATCAGTAACCTCTTCTGTACTAGCAGAATCTGAGCTGCTTGCATCGCTGCCTGATGTCTCTTCGCTTTTGCTTCCGCATCCGGTAAATGCTGATGCTACCATTGCTGAAGCAAGCATGATTGCCAATACTTTCTTCTTCATTTTGTTTTTCTCCCTTCTTTATCCCCGTTCTCTCTTACACGGGTCTTTCTAAAAAGATTTCTTTTGTTTTGGTAACGTTTCCAAATTTTACCAAAAAATTTTCGCAACATTTCGTTGCTATGGTTTCAATATACCTTCCACAATTGCGAAAATCAACCTGTTTTTTCGTATTTTCTAAATTTTGTCTATAATTTACAATCTAATCTAGTCGTTTTTGTGCTATTTATAGAATTTATTTTCGTAAACTTTCGTATCTATGCTTTTTAACTCGAATATTATATAATTATGAAAACGAAATTTTCGTTTTTTCACTATGATATGGAGGGAATAAAACATATCAGAAGTCAAGGGAGATAATATAAATGGTAACGATTCAAGACATTGCGGATCGTCTGGGGATATCCGTTAGTACCGTTTCTAAGGGGTTAAATGGTGGAAAAGATATTTCTGAATCACTACGTCAGCAGGTATTGGATACTGCTGTAGAAATGGGATACACCCAAAAACGTAAAGCCCGTGTCAACAAACGGATTGCTTTCTTTATAGAAAACATGGCTTGCGAAAAGGAAGATGATTTTGGATATGAAATCCTGTTAGGATTTCAACAGGGAGCCTTCCGCGACAAGGATTCAGTTGATATCATTCCGATCACGCCTGAGTTTCAGCAGGAAATTCGCTATGATAATTACATGTTAG
The DNA here is from genome assembly GCA_024692825.1 of Lachnospiraceae bacterium. Classification (GTDB taxonomy): domain Bacteria; phylum Bacillota; class Clostridia; order Lachnospirales; family Lachnospiraceae; genus JAILEN01. The sequence continues at coordinate 2,235 of JAILMB010000164.1, forward strand.
AAAATGATTACGCTGGTGCCTTTTTGCTAGGATTAGCCCTAAACGATCCCTGGATGCAGCAGTTTTGTGATACTACATTTCCTACCCTATTGTTGGATAATTTTATTTCCATCAATCCAAAACTGGGTTATATAGGAACAGATTCTGAAGAAGGCATAGAAATGGCGATTTCTCACCTTTATTCGTTGGGCCATGAAAAAATAGCCTTTTTAAACGGTTCAAAGGATTCCATGATTTCTGACCAGCGAATGCGTGCATATTTACATTCAATGAATAAATATCATCTACCCATTGATCCAAACCTAGCAGTTTATGGATACTTTGTGGCAGATGCAGCCAAATACCATGTTCCCGCATTTTTAGACGCAGGTGTTACTGCAATCTTGTGTGGAAACGACAGCATAGCGGAAGGAGTTATAAAGTGTGTCAAAGAAGCAGGTTTTTCAGTACCAGAGGATATCAGTGTAATTGGCTTTGATGATTTGCCTTTTGCAGCGGAATTAGATCCACCTCTTACAACCATTCGACAAAACCGCGGAGGACTTGGAAAATGTGCCTTTTTCATCCTATCAGGATTGGTATCCAACATTCCATCTTCAAGGGTTTTACTTCGTCCCACTTTAGTAGCAAGAAAGTCGACTGCTATTGCTAAGCCTCGAATTGCACTAAGAAGAACAGATTCTTTAGACTCCGTTCTACGAGTCAATCCCAGGCTCTATGAAGAAAATTTAAAAGATCAGCTATGAGGAAATAAAAATGACAAAGCAAACCATCTTCCCCATTTTGCTTGCCACGTCCTTGTTATTACAGGGATGTGGCAATTCTTCTAGTGGGGATGCTTTAAATATTATAGAAGACAATTATCGTACTACATATGAAATCTTTGTTTACTCCTTTGCCGATAGTAACAATGACGGCATTGGTGATTTGCAGGGAATCATTAATCAATTAGACTATATCAACGACGGGGACGATGCCACCGATTCAGACTTAGGATGTAACGGACTATGGCTGACACCGGTTTGTCCCTCTACTACCTATCACAAATATGATATTTATGACTACACATCCATCGATGAAGAGTTCGGAACTTTAGAGGATTACGAAGCTCTCATAAAGGCTTGTCACGAAAGACATATGACTGTAACCTTCGACTTTGTAATGAATCACACCTCCAGTGAACATCCCTGGTTCAAAGAAGCTACTTCCTATTTAGCCTCCCTTCCAGAGGATGCTACAGCAGAGGATTTCGATGAAAGTGTCTGTCCTTATGTAAATTATTACAACTTCTCCAAAGAAGCCAAAGAAGGATATGAAAAGTTGGAGAACTGTAACTGGTATTATGAAGCCCGTTTTTGGAAGGGAATGCCAGATGTAAATCTGGATAACGAGGCTGTTCGAAATGAATTCTTCGAAATCGCAAAGTTCTGGATGGATGAAGGAGTGGATAACTTCCGACTTGATGCTGTCACATCCTATTACACAGGAAATCCAGAGAAGAATATTGAAGTTTTAACATGGCTCAATAACGCCATAAAATCCTATAAAGAAGACGCTTACATCGTTGGAGAATGCTGGAGCAGTCAAAGCGAGTACGCTTCCTATTACGAAAGCAACATCGACAGCTTCTTTGACTTTGCTTTTGCTGACAAAGATGGAATCATTGCTCAATGTGCAAAAGGAAGTATTCCAGCTTCCTCCTTTGGAAAGGCCCTGGAAAAAGAAGAAGCTCTTTATGCCTCCTACAATGAGGATTATGTAAACGCTCCCTTCTACACCAATCATGATATCAACCGTTCTGCCGGTTACTACTCAGGTGAAAATGTGCAGGCAAAAATCAAATTTGCCGGTGGATTAAACATGATTATGTCTGGTAACGCCTATTTGTATTACGGTGAGGAAATCGGAATGAAAGGCTCAGGTTCAGATGAGAATAAGAGAGCCCCTATGCAGTGGACAGCCGATGAATCAGCCGAATATATGTGTGATGGTCCAGAAAACATGGATGATGTAGAAATGCTTTATGGTACCTTAGAAGAGCAGGAAGGCGACAGTGATTCTATTTACAACTATTACAAAGCGGCCATTCGACTTCGTAACACCTATCCTGTCATTGCAAGAGGAACCACATCCTACCTGGGTGATTGTAACACCGAAGGACTTTGTGTACTTTCAAAATCCTCCAATGAATATGAAGGAGTTACTATCGTTGTAAATAATACTGACTCAGAATTATCTGGCGATATTTCTGAATATATACAGGCAGATGCCTCTATTTCCTATGAGTTATTAGCCAACAATCCAGAGGAACATGCCAGTTTAAATCATGGCACGATCACCATTCCTTCTTACGGAATTATCATCGTTAAATAATACTGATATCCGGACAACTTACTCTAAAACTAAGAAAAGGGATTCCAATTAAAATAATGGAATCCCTTTTCTTTTATTACGCTTTATAAAATTCTTTGTCCTTCTAAATTTCCAGATTCACAGAAAGCTTTATAAATTACTTTTTCTTACTTTCATAAAACTCAATAAAGTCTGCTAACTCTAGCGGTTTTGCATAGTAGTATCCCTGGAAGTAAGTCGTGCTGAAATTCTTTCGAATATAATCCGCTGCTCCTTCTGTCTCAACACCTTCTACACAAATCTGTTTGCCTAGTCCATTGGCACACTCTGTTACTGCATGAATCAAAACCTGCTTCTCTTTATTTGTCTCAATATCATGTACATAGCTTCGATCAATTTTAATCTGATCCACTGGTAGATTAACCATTAAGGTCAAAGCTGAATATCCCGTTCCAAAATCATCTAAGGCTGTACAAATACCTAAAGATTTAAAAAACGCAACGGAATTCTTTAACTGTTCTTTATCTAACACTCTACACCGCTCTGTAAGCTCAAGTTTTAGATTCTTTGCCGGGAACTGACACTCCTGAAGAATGCGCACCAGATTCTCATTGAAATCCGTTCTTTGTAACTGCGGATAAGCAAGATTTACATTTACTATAAAATCCGACTGCTCTTGTACAAAGGGCAGCATATCCGTCATTGCAGTCTTTAAAATCCAATTACCAAGTTCATAGAATAAAGGATCTAATTCCAACCATTCGATATAAACATCTGGTGGAATCACACAACCTGTCTCATCCTTCCAACGTAAAAGAGCCTCTACACCTTTGATTTCTTCTGTCTTAGAATCTACAATCGGCTGATAGGTCAAGAAAAATCCCTTGATAGACGGATGAATGGAATTTCGGATTTTTGCTAATAACAAAAGTCTCTTTTCATTCTGGGAAAAGAAATCCTCATCAACAGCCAATAAAGTTTGGCGGTTTTCTTTCTTAGCAATATCTAGGGCATATAAAACACTATTATAAACCGTGTTAATATCCATAGACGGTTTTTCCACATACATCCCGCTTCCACAAATATCCACAGGAATTCTTATTCCATCAATCTCAATCTCATTCTTTGCATAATCATGAACACGATTGAACTTTGTATCCGCCTGTACCACTCCAACCATTTCTGCTTCAGATAGAATCGCAAACTTCGTGCCTTCTAATCGAAAGATCATGCAGTGTTGTTTGTTTTGCATGAGATGACTGGCAAACTCTTTTAAAATGCGATTCCCCATTTCATAACCATAGGTCGCATTTATATTCGCAAATCTCTGGATACCCAAAAAGGTCAAAAAATACTTTCTATTATCATGGGAAAACGTAGCCATCTGGCGAAGCAGACTTTGATGAGAATACAATCCTGTGACCGGATCAATGGTATCTTCTTTTTCATGATTTACAATCGTACCTGCAAAATACTTGGGCTTTCCATCATCATCGCGAATAATCATACCCTTGCAAGAACAGGTAACATACTCCCCGTCCTTACTCATGGCACGATAATACATATCATGAACGTCCTTCTCACCATTAAATAGAGCCGTGACATCATCCATATATCTTTTTTTGTCCTCTGGTGCAACATGTTCAAGCCATATTTCACCGGCATTTTTCATCTCCATGGAAGGTAAGCCAAAAAACTCTACCGCTTCCTTGGACCAGATGGAATAATCCTCTTGTAAATTATTTATAAAGACGTATTTTCCATCTGCTGTATGAGAAAAAGAATTAAAGATGTCAGGGAAATACTTCACTAAAGCATCTAAATCCAATTGCTCTAAATTTTCAATTTTACTCTCCATACAATCACCTGCGCTTAAATTGACATTAAGTCCCTATACCAAGACAGAGATGAAAGATATGCCTCATACACATCATTCATCTGAATATTGGAAAGCAGCATACGACGACTTACCTCCTGCCATGAAGCATCTTCATAAGCCTTCATAAAGGTAAGCACAGAAGCTAACTCTCCTTCTTCATTCAATAGCGCATTTGCAATAGGTTTAGACACATTGATACTCTCAAGTGCCTCTTCCATTGGTTTCTCCAAGATAATATCTAAAACAGAGAACAATCCCATAAGGAACAACTCCTGTGACATGCTCTCCATGTGGAAAACAGGGGCCAATGTCTCAGCAAAACGAGCCCGAATCATAGAGATACGTGTAATCTCACTTGGGCGATCTGAGCAAAGTTCCTTGGTAACTGCTGTGTTAATCCATCTCTTTAACTCTTCCTGACCAAGCATAGCTACAGCATTTCGGATAGACTTGATTCCGGAATTTACTGTCATACGATTAACAATCTTTAAGAGTTCGATAACTAACGCTGGATCTCGACCGATAATATCTGCTGCTGCAGTTAAATCAAAATCAGGATTATTTACAACTTTTAATAACTCTAAGTAAGTCACCTTCAAAGGTGCTAACTGCTTGTCCTGTGCATGTTTAGGAATACGGAAGAATTCGCCCTCGTAAAAATCGAATCCACCAATCTTTACCAAAGATTCGTACTCTTCTGGTGTTGCAACATCTACTGCACATAATTTCAAATTAGGGAAAATCGTATGAAAAAGACGTCTTGCCTTTTCAATATCAACTCGATGATGATTTAAAAATACATAATCCATCAAATCCATAATCGGCTTGTAATCGCCAAGCTGATTTAGAGGAACTCTTCGAATTGCAAATCGAAATCCCTGCACACGGAGTTCTTTGATTCGATCAATGTATTGCTTCTTTGGCTCAACATATTGATCAATCAATAGCACAACCTTTTCCGGTTTGTTGGCTCCCTGTCCTTTTATATCAGTAAACAAGGACACATTTGATAAAGGAATAAATACCTCTCTATCATCTACCAATGTCTCCAAGCCCATATTCTGTATTACTTCAACGCCCTCAACGCTCATAGCAGAATCCCATCTACCACTACTGCCTTTAATCGCATCTAATAGCAAATCATCTCTCTGAGCAAAAATAGAATATGCTTTTACAATCATATTCTTGTCAAACATGGGTAATAACGTTGCTAACATAGTCGTCCTCCTAGTTTATAGTCTCCCTACAATAAGTATAATAGCACAAATTAAGTTTTGTTTCGACTTATTTTAATCCCATTCCATGCTTTCTTAAATATCGGTCAATATCACTTAGGCCGTCTCCTTGGGAAGAAGCTTTTTTCTCTATTTCTTCTTCCATGCAACGCTTGGCGACATCCACTGTTTCCCTTCGAATATCCTCAGTGTACCATGCTTCTATTTTGTCCTTTTGATCCACATTTTCCGGAAATGTCAAAGTGCTCATAGCAAATACCAAATGTGAGGTTGCCCGCTGTTTTACTGCATTTCTAATCTCATCATCAATCTGGCTGTCAGGGTGCTCCTTTGTATATTCATGAAGGCAAATATCATATACCTCTTCTACTTTTTCCTCAACAAGTTTTGATATATCTTCTATCATAATGCTCTCCCTTCTATCAGCTACAAGTCAAATTTCTTTTTTACAAAATCGATGAGTACATCTGCTGTTTTATCGATTCCCAAACAGGACACATTTATAGTTAAATCGTATCCACTGGCATCTCCCCACTTAATATCTGAATAGGCATTGTGGTATTTTTTCCTGGAGGCATCCATCTTTTTGATTCG
>JAILMB010000174.1 GCA_024692825.1 Lachnospiraceae bacterium
GTTCGAAGCTATAAGCCATTTTTGGATGAGTTGGATTTGACTTATACTCAGTATATTACCATGATGGTCCTTTGGGATAAGAAGGAGATGAACGTAAAAGAAATCGGAAAATGTCTTTACTTGGATTCCGGTACTTTGACACCTCTTTTGAAAAAACTTGAAGGCAAAGGCTATATTGAACGTCATCGTTCCAAAGAAGATGAGCGTAATCTTTTGATTCGTATTACAAAAGAAGGCGAAGCATTGAGAGATCATGCACTTTCAGTTCCTGAAAAGATCGGGAAATGTATCAGCTTAGAGCCACAGGAGGCTGCTAAGTTATATGAGCTTTTATATAAAGTTCTAGCAAAATTTCATGAGGAAGATGAATAATGGCAACTTGGTATGAAATTCGAAAGGGCGCTGACTTTTTAGGATTATCCAAGAAGTATCAGATTGACCCTGTGATTGCCAGACTTTTAATAAATCGTGATATAAAGGAAGCAAGTTTTGCTTCCTTTTTGCGTTGCGATAAAAAGAATCTTCACAGCCCAAGAGAAATGAAAGATATGGAAAAGGCAGTTTCCATTATCAAAGAGGCAGTGGATGAACACAAAAAGATTCGCGTAATTGGAGATTATGATATCGATGGTATCAACTCCACTTATATTTTATATTCTGGTATTACACGTGTTGGCGGAGACGTAAGCTACGCCATTCCTAGAAGAATAGAAGACGGCTACGGAATTAACCCGGATATGGTGTTGGCGGCCTATGAAGATGGTGTTGAGGTAATCATTACCTGTGATAATGGAATTGCAGCTTTTCCGGCAGTGGAAAAGGCAAATGAACTGGGGATGACCATCGTGGTAACGGACCACCACCAGATTCCATTTGATGAAGTGGATGGGAAAAAGGTTGAGAGACTGGTGCCGGCAGCGGCTGTGGTAGATCCACATCAAGAAGCAGATACCTATCCCTTCCCGGAAATCTGTGGAGGAATGGTGGCCTGGAAGTTTGTCACCTTATTGTATGAAGTCTGCGGCATTTCTAATGAAGAGGCAGAGGCATTTATAGAAAACGCAGCCTTTGCCACCGTAGGGGATATCATGCCTTTAAAAGATGAAAACCGTATTGTGGTAAAGCTGGGTTTAAAGGCCATGGAGAATACAAAAAATATTGGCCTTCATGCTTTGATTGCACAAAATCATCTAGAGGGAGGGACCATTAGTGCCTATCATCTGGGATTTGTTTTAGGACCATGCTTTAACGCTTCAGGTCGCCTGGAAACGGCAGATTTGGCAATGGAACTTTTATTGGAAAAGGATGAACATGAAGCAGTTCGAAAAGCAGGAGAATTAGTCTCTATTAATGAAGAGCGAAAAGCCATGACTCGAAATGGAGATGAGATGGCGCTTTTGATGATGGAGGAAAACCATATGGAAAAGGATTCTGTTTTGGTTTTATACATTCCATCCCTTCATGAAAGTCTCTGTGGGTTAGTGGCAGGCCATATAAAAGAAAAGTATTATCGTCCCACCTTTGTACTCTCAGATGGAGCAGATTGTGTAAAGGGATCTGGTCGAAGTATCGAAGCCTATTCCATGTTTGAAAAAATGAACGAGTGCAAGGAACTCCTTTTAAAGTTTGGCGGCCATCCTATGGCGGCAGGCCTTTCCCTTGCAAAGGAAAATGTGGATGAGTTTCGTCGTATGCTGAATGAAAAGGCCAATCTTTCAGAAAAAGATCTAGAGCCGGTTTTGGAATTTGATATGCAACTTCCACCTTCTTATCTATTGGCTCATCCCGGTCTTATTGAGGAATTAGAGGTGTTAGAACCTTTTGGAAACGGAAACCCAAAGCCTACCTTTGCTGCAGGAAACCTCCCCATTAAAAGTATGGTGCGCATTGGGAAAGAAAAACAGTATGTGAAGTTTTCCTTTGCCACAGAGGGTGGTACTTTAGACGGACTGTATTTTGGAGATTCAGATGCATTAGATGAGAAGTTAAAGGAGAAGTTTTCTACAGAAGAAGTAGAAAATGCCTACAGTGGAAAAGCCAGTGATTTGACCCTTTCTATCTCATATTATCCACAGATTAATGAGTTTCGTGGAAGAAGGTCAATACAGGTCATCATCAATGATTATTTGTTGTAATTTATAATTAAAACCTTTAAAATATTTTCGTGGGGTTTATATAATTGCCCAAAGGAGGATAAGGCAGTGAAAGAATATTACAATTTTAATTCATCCGATCAGGAGCAGACAAAAATTCATGGGGTAAAGTGGACTCCAGAAGGTGAGCCGGTAGGTGTCATTCAATTGGTTCATGGAATGATTGAATATATAGAACGTTATGATGAGTTCGCTGAATTTATGAACGCTCAGGGATTTGTGGTTATGGGCCATGATCACATCGCCCATGGTGACTCTGTAAAGAGCAAAGATGATTGGGGAATTATGCATACAGATACACCAAGTGAGACCATGGTGGAGGATATGTTCACAAATTATAAGATTATCAAAGAACAGTATCCATCTCTTCCATATTTTATTTTAGGACACTCTATGGGTTCTTACTTGCTTCGTCATATGTTGATTTTAAAGGCAGCTGATTTTAAGGATGTAAAGGGCGCTATCATCATGGGTAGTGGTACTACACCTGAGAATATGGCGAAAATGGGTATGACAGCACTCAAGGTATTAAAGACCTTTAAGGGTTGGGACGGCAAATCAAAGATTGCTGTAAACTTAATGTATGGTGAGTCTTACAAAGGATTTTCTACCGATGGTTCTGAACCGGAAAAGAGTTGGTTATCAACCAATGTGGAAAGCGTTAAAAAATACTATTCAGATCCAAAAGATACCTTTATGTTCTCCTTAAACGGATACCGTTTGCTTGTAAATTCTTCAGGATTTGTTAGTAAATTAGAAAATGTAGAAAAAATGAATAAGGACATTCCTCTTTTATTTGTATCAGGAGCCCAGGATCCTGTTGGTGATCTTTCTGTTGGTGTTCAGACAGCCTATGATACATATAAAAAAGCAGGAGTAAAGGACGTTTCTCTTCATTTATTCGAGGGAATGCGTCATGAAATATTACAGGAAGTAGAAAGACAGAAAGTCTTTGAATATATTTATTCTTGGATTTCTGAAAAGATGTAAATTAGGATTATGGAATTAAAAGACAGATTTTTAAAGTATGTTGGTGTATATACTACATCAGATGAGGAGAGCGGAATGCACCCCTCAGCAGAGAGAGAGTTCGATTTAGCACGAATTCTTGAAAGTGAATTAAAGGACTTAGGACTAGAACAGGTTTGTTTATCTGATACTTGTTATGTCTATGGGTTCTTACCGGCCACAGAAGGCATGGAAGACAAACAGACCATGGCTTTTGTAGCACATATGGATACAGCTCCTGACTTTAATGGAAACAATGTTCATCCGCAGATCATCGAAAACTATGACGGTGGAGATGTTTTGTTAAAGGGCAGTGGCGCGGTTTTATCCGTTAAGGATTTCCCACACCTTCCTTCACTGAAGGGACGCACCTTGATTACCACAGATGGCACTTCACTTTTAGGAAGTGATGACAAGGCCGGTGTAACGGAGATTATGACAGCGGTAGAGACTGTTATCAAGGAAAATATTCCACATGGACCATTGTGGATTTGCTTTACTCCAGATGAAGAAATCGGAGAAGGCTCTTTGAACTTTGATATGGATATCTGCAAAGCAGATTTCGCCTACACGGTTGATGGTGCCAGCGAGACAGAGATTGCCTATGAGAACTTCAACGCAGCATCAGCAAGGTTTGAAATCCACGGCAAAAATGTTCATCCGGGAGAGGCAAAGGACATTATGATTAATGCTTCCCGCATTGGATGTGAGATTGCTATGCGTTTGCCTTTATTATCAGAGACCCCTGCTACAACAGAGGGAAGAGAAGGATTCTATCATTTGACTGATATGGAAGGAAATGTGGAAAAAGCAACTCTTTCTTATATCTTACGTGATCATGACAAAGATATTCTCGAGGGACGTTTCAATAATCTTCGAGAAATTGAAAAAGAATTTAATAAAATCTATGGAGAAGGAACCGTTTCTCTTACCATTAGTCATACCTATGACAATATGATTTCTGTTATCAAAGATCATATGGAGATTGTGGATTTGGCAAAAGAGGCAATCAAGGCTCAGGGAATTACTCCTGAATCAGAAGCAATCCGAGGTGGTACAGATGGAGCAAACCTTTCCTTCAAAGGGCTTCCTTGTCCAAACCTGGGCACAGGCGGATATGGATTCCACGGACCTTTTGAACATTGTACCTTAGAAGGAATGGAGACAATGGTAAAGATTATTACCTATATTATGTCTCATCCAATCGCAAAATAAGACGGATGGAAAAGGGCGCTTAGAGGCGCTCTTTTTTTATTAAATTTATATTTTATTTTACGTATTATTCTAGTATAATAAATTAGGATAGAATTTATAATGCACAGAAAGGGTTTGTACACATGGTTTCCAGAACAGGTGAACTAAAAGCGTTACAGAATATATATGAAAGCACAGGAAATCAAATCGTTTTAATCAGCGGAAACAGCCGCAGTGAAAAAGAGCGATTGATTTTTAGCTTTTGTAGAGATAAAAAGTATTTTTACTATCGAGGAAGAAACGCTTCTGCGGAGGAGCAGCTGACACAGCTGAAAAGAGAAGTGGAAGAGAACTATCAGATTAAGCTTATGAAAAACAGCTATGATGAGTGCTTTACCCGTATCAAAAGCGGAGACGCATCGAAGCTTGTCGTAGTGATTGATGAGTTTCAGACCATTGTAAAAAAGGATCGAAGCTTCTTTGACAGTATTTTGAATTTAAAGAATAAGCGCCTGTATCCAGGACCTGTTATGATTGTCCTTATGAACTCTTCCGTGGCATGGACGAGACAGAGTATGGATGATGTACTTGGAACAGATTCAGCAGCAATTGATCACATCATTGAATTGCAGGAATTTTCTTTCTTAGAGGTGGTACGCGCTTTCCCTGAGTACTCTGTAGCAGATGCGGTATCGGTATACGGTATTATTGGTGGTTGCTCTGCTTATGTGACACGTTGGAACGGAAAGAAATCCATAAAGGAAAATGTCTGCTCATTGATTCTAAATCCCTATGGTCCCTTCCATGGTGAGGCAGAGAAGTTTATCTCAGAGGAACTTCGGGAACTTTCTGTGTATGACACCATTTTATATGCCATGGCCATTGGAAATGAGAAGCTAAATGACCTGTATCAGTTTACAGGCTATTCAAGAGCAAAGATTTCTGTTTACCTTAAAAACCTGGCTGCCTTTGATGTTATTGAGAAGGTGGTTTCTTTTGAAACAGGTGGATGGGACAATGCGAAAAAAGGAATCTATCGCATCAAGAACCCATTTATTCATTTTTGGTTTAAGTTTATCTATGGGAATCAGTCAGCTCTTTGGTCTATGGCACCAGAGGAGTTTTATGATACCTATATCAGTGAGAAGTTAAATGAATATTTAACTCCTTATTTTGTAAAGGTTTGTACAGAGTATTTGGGTCTTTTAAACCGTGTGGGACAGACTCCTATTAAGATTTTACAAATGGGAACCTGGATTGGAAAAGAAGGTACCATTGATATTATTGGTCAGGATAATGAGCGTGAGTGCGTTGTTGGTATTTGCAACTGGTCAAAAGAAATGCTTACCTTCGATGACTATCAGAACCTGCTTTACAACATGAAGCAGGCAAGAATTCATGCAAAGGTGACCTATTTGTTTTCGGCAACTGCCTTTGATGAACGCTTAACTGAATTAGAAAAAGAAGAACCTACAGTGGTTCTTGTAGATATGAAGGAGCTTTAAAATGGGAAAATCCTTATTTATAGCGGAGAAACCTTCTGTAGCCCAGTCCTTTGCAGAAGTCATGGGAGAGAAGTTGACTCGCCATGATGGATATCAAGAAGGGCCAAATGTGATTGTCACCTGGTGTGTTGGTCATTTGGTAGGCATGAGTTATCCGGAAGTGTATGATGAAAAATTAAAACGATGGTCAATGGAGACCATTCCTTTTTTACCAAAGGAATACAAATACGAGGTAATGCCAAATACGAAAAAGCAGTTTAGCATTGTAAGTTCTCTTTTGAATCGTGATGATGTGGAAACCATCTATGTCTGCACCGATGCGGGACGCGAAGGAGAATATATTTATCGTTTGGTTCGACAGGAAGCCCATGTCCATGACAAGGATGAACGTCGTGTATGGATCGACTCTCAGACAGAAGAGGAGATGCGCCGGGGAATCAAGGAAGCCAAGCCCTTAAGTGAGTATGATTTATTATCAGATGCGGCTTACATCCGTGCAAAAATCGATTACTCCATGGGTATTAACTTCTCAAGAGTGCTGAGCTTAAAATACGGACGAGTGCTGGCAAATTTCCTAAACGAAAAATACTGTTCCATTGCCGTTGGCCGAGTAATGACCTGTGTGCAGGGAATGGTGGTTCGACGGGAAAGAGAGATCAGAGACTTTGTAAAGACTCCGTTTTATCGTGTCCTTGGAAGCGCAGATTTAAACGGTGCCAACATCAATGTGGAATGGAAGGCGGTAGAGGGCAGCAAGTATTTTAACAGCCCTCTTTTATACAAGGAAAACGGATTTAATCAAAAGTCTTCTGCAGTGGATTTGATCTCAGAAGTATCTGGTATTCCTCTAGATCAGTTGGCTTTTAATGAAGAGGACATCGCCCCTGTTTCCAATAAGGCAGTGGTAGAGAAGGTAGAAAAGAAAAAGGAGAAAAAGAATCCTCCTCTTTTATACAACCTTGCTGAAATCCAAAATGACTGCTCGAAGTTTTTTAAGATTTCACCGGAACAGACTTTGGAACATGTACAGTCCCTCTATGAAAAGAAGATGGTGACCTATCCAAGAACCGATGCCAGAGTTTTATCCTCTGCCATTGCAAAAGAAATTGATAAAAACATCCGTGGCCTTGGAAACCTCAATATGATGAAGCCTTTTGTGGAGGAGATTTTATCTTCTGGCAGTTACAAGGGCATTGAAAAGACAAAATACGTTAATGACAAGCAAATCACAGACCACTATGCCATTATACCAACGGGACAAGGTCTGAATGCATTAAAGACCTTAACCAACATTGAACTTATGGTTTATGAGATTATTGTTCGTCGTTTCCTGGCGATTTTTTATCCCGCTGCAGAATATGAAAAAGTGGGACTTACCTTAGCCGCAGGAAGTGAGAAGTTTTTTGCCTCAGAAAAGTATTTAAAAAATGAAGGTTATTTGGCCCTTATGAATTATACCTTTTCAAAGAAAAAGGATGCACAAAACAAAGATGCGAATGTAAAAGAGGAAGCAAACACAGACGCAAGGGAAGTAAATACAGAGTCAGGGGAAGAGGATGGAAATGAAGAATTGGAAAACCAGAATCTTCGAGAAGTCATTGGCTCTGTGAAAAAAGGTGTGGAAGTAGACTTTAAGACCTTAGGAATTAAGGAGGGAGAAACATCTCCACCAAAGAGATATACTTCAGGTTCTATTATTCTTGCCATGGAAAATGCAGGAAACCTCATTGAGGATGAAGAGCTTCGTGAACAGATAAAGGGAAGTGGAATCGGAACTTCAGCTACCAGAGCTGAGATTATTTCAAAGCTTGAGCGTGACCGCTATATTCAGTTAAATAAAAAGACACAGGTAATTACCCCAACGCTTTTAGGAGAGATGATTTTTGATGTGGTAAATTGTTCCATCAGAAATCTACTTTCTCCAAAGCTTACAGCTAACTGGGAAATGGGATTAGACTACGTTACCCAGGGGAAAGTTACATCAGAAGAGTACATGGAAAAATTGGAAGATTATGTAACAAAACATACAAACGGTGTGAAGGGACTATACAATCAGGGCCAATTAAACCAGTACTTCCACCATGCGGCTCAGTACTACAAGAGTGATGCAGCAAAGGGAAAAGCCCCTGTGCCAAAGGCATCCAGGGCGAAAAAAGCCAAAGCGACAGAAGAAAAGTAGAAACAGTAGCGAAAAATAATAAAGAAGGAAATTATCATGGAAACAGCAAAAATTACCAATATGTACGATTTAAATGAAACCATTGCAAAGGAGTTGTTTGAAGGAAAGACCTATCCCTGGGAAGTTCTTAGTGAAATCGGGGATTTTATCTTAAAGTTAGGCCCAACCCTTGATCCCAATGTGTTCGAACAAAAAGGAGAGGATATTTGGGTAGCGAAGGATGTAACCATTGCACCTACTGCAACTTTAAACGGTCCTTTGATTATCGATGAAGGTACAGAGGTTCGTCCCGGTGCATTTATTCGTGGAAAGGCCATCATTGGAAAAAACTGCGTGGTGGGAAATTCTACAGAGATTAAAAACGACGTGATTTTTAACAATGTACAGGTTCCTCATTACAACTATGTAGGGGATTCGGTCTTGGGATTTCACTCTCATATGGGAGCCGGTTCTATTACATCAAATGTAAAGAGTGATAAGACACTTGTAGTTGTAAAAGATACCCAGTCAGAAGAAAAGATCGAAACCGGATTGAAAAAATTCGGTGCAATGCTTGGGGATTATGTAGAAGTTGGATGCAACAGTGTCCTAAATCCTGGAACTGTTATCGGAAGCCATACCAACGTATATCCTCTTTCTATGGTAAGAGGCGTAATTCCTGCAAATTCTATCTACAAAAACATGCAAAAATTTGAGATAATAGAGAAGGAATAAAAATAAGACTCTGGGGAGAGATGCTTATGAAACGATTACTTTCGATTGCACTATTGTTATGTGTATGCATAACGTTTTCAGCTTGTGGGAAAAATGACACAGCGAAAACCTTAAATGAGAACAATGAATTAACGCTGGTTTTGCGAGAGGGAACCTATGCCGATGTCATTAAGGCAGAGTTGGAAACCTTTGAAAAAAAATATGGCGTTACCTGTGATGTAATGGAATTTTCAGAGGATGAACTTCGTAAAAAGGTTGTAAATCCAGATGAAGATGATGCTATCGATTTGTGCATGGTAGATGGCTCATGGATAGCAGAGAGTGTAGAGAAAAAAACATTACTTCCCCTAAGCGATTATGACTATAGTTTAGATAAGGATATTATTCCAGCTACAACTGTAGTTTCATACTACGACAATGAATTATATGTAGCACCTTTTTACGGAAATGTAACGGTGCTGTTTTATAACAAGGCATCCTTGAAAGAAGTGGATTGCGTAGAATCTGATATTACGTCTTTGATGAAATTGTATCAGACTTGTAGCGATGCGCAAAAACAGGGGCGCCTTGGTTTTTTATATCGGGGAGATACCAACAACAATATAGTAGTGGATTTCCTCCCGATTTTACTTTCCTTTGGAGGTTGGGTTGTAGATGAAGAGAATTACCCCACCATCAACTCTACAGAGTTTAAAAATGCATTCAACTTTTATCTGAATCTGGTTCAAACAGGAAAGGCCATGGAAAAAGAGGAACTGATTGAAGCGATTGAAAATGGCAGTGCCACAGCAGCCATTGGCTGGCCGGGGTGGTATATGGTTGGAGAAGATACTCCTGCAGGCTATAGTGCTTTATATGGAAGATTTTCAGATACCTCTCCTACCTATAATGCAAATGTATATGGCATTTGGACACTAGGGGTGTCTAGCAGGAGTAAAAATCCTGAAATGGCAGTAGAACTCTTAAAGTATTTAATGGATCAGGATGTTCAGTTGGAAAGTATGGAAAACGGCGGAGTTCCCTGCCGGTATTCTTGTTTGGAAAATGAAGGGGTGCTCAAAAAACATCCGGAATATGAAGAGGTACGTTTGGCGTTAGAACGGGGACAGTATCGACCGATTATTCCAAATTGGAACGAATTTTGCGAAATTCTTGGAACACAGATGAAGCGCGGAATAGATGGTAAGGCTGGCGTGGAAGAGTGTGCTGAGGAAGCGCAAAAACAATTAGAAGAATTGTTAAAAAAAGAGACTTAAGGTTCGGAGAAGTGATATGAAAAAGTGGAATTTTAAGAAATGGAAGTTTCCATTAACCATAAGAAGTTTTGGAATTATGGCACTAGGATTGGGCTTAAATACCCTGGGAAGATATATAGCTTCAGTTTTGGTTCTTCCTATTTGGATGGACAGTGTTGGCACTTTTTTAGCGGGAGCAATCTTAGGACCTTACGCAGGTGCAATCACGGGATTTGTATCAGCAGTGTGTAATGGTTCCTTTGATTTTTCGTCATTGCTGTATTCCTATGTAAATATCTCCGTTGGTATTACTGTTGGTATTACTTTTCCGCGAGAGAAGAAACTTTCTTCTTACCGTGTGTTTGCTTCAGGGGTAAGTGCAGCCATGGTATCTATCGTTACCTCTTATCCTCTAAACATTGTTTTATATGATGGATATACGGGAAATGTGTGGGGAGATGCCTTAGTGGATATGGTTCAGATTAAAATGGGATTCCCTTACTTTGCCTATTTATTAGGAGAGGGACTTGTGGATTTCCCGGATAAGATGCTGGATGTTCTTTTAGTCATGATGATGCTTGGTATTTATCAGCTAATGACAAAAAAGACTTTTCGAGAGATTACCACCATTTTGCTGGCACTTTTTTGCATCGTGCCAATTGCCTTTTTCCCGCTTCAGAAAGTATCTGCTCAAGGTATAGATATAGCTACTGACTACGTTTCTGTGATTTATGATTCAGACGATGGATTGTCTTCTTCTGAAATGAATGCGGTAACTCAGACCTCCGATGGGTATATCTGGGTAGGTGGAAATTCTGGCTTATATCGCTATGACGGTGTGAACTACGTTAAAGTTGAACCGGATGTGATTTCAAATGTAAACTGTTTGTATGCGGATAGCAAAGATTATTTGTGGATCGGTACCAATGACAGTGGCGTTACAAAATACAATACCAGGACAAAAGAAATCTACACCTATGGGGTGGCAAATGGTCTTCCTTCTGAATCGGTTCGTTCCATTACAGAAGGTGCGAATCATAATATGTATATAGGTACGGTTTCAGCTATGGCCATTATCCATGAAAATGGAATGGTTGGTTCCTATGATTTTATAGAAGAACTTCATTATGAAAGGTCTATTTCTTCGGATCAAAATGGTCGACTTGCCTGTGTAACTCAAAGTGGCTTATTGCTGATTCTAGAAAATGATAAATTGGCCTATACCTTTACCTGTCCACAAACAGATGCCTTCTATGTATCTGTTGATATGGGGGCAAATGGAGATCTTTGGGTCGGAACTTCTTCTAACAGTGTAGAACATTTCAGGTTCTTTAATAATGTTCCGGTATTAACAAATACGATTCAAACAAAAGATGTTACCTATATTAATAACGTAACACTATGCGAATCCCTAAATGGTGTTAGCGTATGTGGGGAAAACGGAATCGGATTTATTGATGATAATCTAAATTACTGGGATTTAACAGAAACTGATTATAACAGTACCATTAATGACGCCCTTGTGGATTATCAGAATAATCTTTGGTTTGCATCTGGAAAACAGGGTATTTTAAAGTTATCTTCCAATATTTTTACAGTTCCAACGAGACGGTTGAATCGTGAAGTAGGGGTAGTAAACTGCCTTTATAAAGACGGAGATAATCTCTATATTGGAACGGATCAGGGCATTATCATTGAGAATGTAAGCAATGGTCATGGAGATATTATTGAAAGTGATATTTTATCGAAGTATTCTGGGTCTAAAATCAGACATATGATGAAGGATTCAAAGGGTAATCTTTGGATAAGTCTTTACGGAGCCTATGGACTTGTGGAAATCACAACGGACAGTAGGGAAATCGTTTATGGCGGTGTAACGGACGTAGAAAATGCCGATCGATTCTTAATGTCTATTGAGTTATCCGATGGTACCATAGCGGCAGCAGGTATGGGTGGTATTTACTATATTAAAGACGAGCAGATTGTAGATACCTTTAAAGGCGATGATGGATTGGAAGTTCCTCAGATTTTATGCTTATTGGAAACAGATGACAATAAACTTTTAGCCTGCAGTGATGGTGATGGAGTTTATGTTTTAAAAAATGGAGAAATCATCGAACACATTAATGAGCGAGCTGGTTTAACTTCTCAGGTGGTACTTCGGGCTATCAAATTTGGAGATGGGTATCTTTATGTAACAAGTAATGCCTTATTCTATGATGACAGGGATGAGATTACAGAACTTACCAATTTCCCTTACAGTAATAACTATGGAGCTTTTGTTACAGATGATGGAGAACTATGGGTATCAGGCAGTGCAGGCATCTATGTGACAAGAGTAGAAGATGTTCTAAAAAATGAAGCAGGATATAACTATACATTGTTAGATAAGGTGCGAGGATTAAATGCTTCTATTACCTCAGATTCCTGGAGTTACTTTGATGAAGCAGAGAACAAGTTTTATATCTGTTGTTCAGATGGTGTGCGTTGCTTGGATCGAACTACCTATGAGCAGGATACAAAGGACTATACCATTTGTGTAGATGATATTTCTGCAGATGGGTTGTCCGTTCCCTATGAGAACGATGTTTATGAGATTGAAGCTGGAGCAGGAAAGATTGAAATTACAGTTGGAGTATTAAACTATACCTTAACGGATCCGCTAATTCACTATTATATAGATGGAGTGGCAGAATCAAATACTACCTTGCGACAAAATGAAATGTCTCCTTTGATATTGACGGATCTTTCTCCGGGGAATTACAAATTTCATATTGAACTTTTAGATGAGCATACAGGAGACGTGGTAAAAGAAGAGGTTGTAGACATTCACAAAGAAGCTCTTTTATATGAGAAACCCTACTTTAGAATTTATACCATGATTGTTGGATTTTCCTTTATTGCTTTTTTTGTATGGATGCTTTCCAACTATCGAAATCTTACTACCATTGAGTCTCAATATGAAAAAATTGAAGAGGCAAAAGACTCGGCAGAAAGAGCAAACAATGCCAAAACCATGTTTTTGGCAAGTATGTCTCATGAAATAAGAACCCCTATTAACACCGTTCTTGGAATGGATGAAATGATTCTCAGAGAAAGTAATGATCCGGATATTTTAGGCTATGCAAATGATATTTACAGCGCTGGTACTCATTTACTTACTCTAATCAATGAGATTTTGGATACCTCTAAGATTGAATCAGGAAAGATGGAAATCGTACCGACTGAGTATGATTTAGGACCTATGATTCATGATATGTTCAATCTCATTATTCACAGAGCGGATGCTGCGGAATTAAGGCTTTATGTAGAAGTAGATAAATCATTGCCAAGCAGATTGTTTGGCGATGATATGCGTATTAAACAGGTTATTGGAAACTTGCTTACTAACGCAGTAAAGTATACGAAAGCAGGTAATATTTGGCTGCGTATCGGTGGTTCAGTGGAAGGTGAGATTTTACATCTTCATGTAGAAGTCCAGGATACAGGTATGGGAATCAAAGAAGAAGATTTGCCAAACCTCTTTGATATGTATAAGCGTCTTGAAGTAAAGAAGAACCACTATGTAGAAGGTACTGGACTGGGATTAAATATTTCCGATCAGTTCTTACTCTTGATGGGTTCTGAATTAAAGGTAGAAAGCGAATATGGAAAAGGATCAAAATTCTACTTTGACTTAGATCAAAAGATTGTGGATCCTACTCCTCTAGGGGAGGACTTTGATCCGGTTAATAGCAATGTATTTGTGGAACATCACTCAGGTGGTAGCTTCATTGCCCCTGATGCAAAGATTTTAATCGTAGATGACAACCGATTGAACCGTCAGGTAGCCAGAAGCTTACTAAAAGCTCTGCAGGTTCAGGTGTTTGAAGCAGTCGGTGGAGCGGAAGCCATTGAACTTTGTGAAAAAGAAGAATTTCATATTATCTTTATGGATCACATGATGCCGGAAATGGATGGCGTGGAAGCCATGAAGCATATCAAGGAGGATGAGAAGGGATTAAATGGAAATACTCCTATTTATGCATTGACGGCAAATGCGATTTCCGGTGCAAAGGAGCGCTACATTGAGGCTGGATTTGATGGATTTGTATCAAAGCCAATTGTTTTTGGCCAATTAGAAGATGCAATCCGAAAGAGCATTTCTGAATCTATGATGGCTCCAATGCCGGAAGATGTGGCGGAGAGTGTAATGGAGCAGGGTGGCTTAGCACCGGAAGATCTTCCTTCTGTAGAAGGATTGGATTGGAATTTTGCCTGGTTACATCTACCGAGCAAGGAACTGTTAAAGGAATCCTTATCGGAGTTTTATACACTGCTTCCGGTTTCTGCAGAGAAATTAAACGGCTACTACGAGAAGCTGCTTGGTAAAGAAAACCTGGAAGAGGCCTTTGATGACTATCGGATTTTAGTTCACTCTATGAAGAGTTTATCTGCAACTGTAGGAATTATTTCTCTGGCAGGTCCCGCTAAGCTTTTGGAGTATTCCGCAAAGGATAAAAACCTGGATGAAATCGAAAGAGTACATCCGATTTTTATTAAAGAGTGGTTATCCTATCAGGAAAAAATCAAGGGAGTATTTGGTATTGGTGTTGAGGAGACAAAGGAAAAGAAACAGGGAAATGCGTTTATTTGTTTGAAACTTGCGCAGATTATTATCCAGGCGCTCTACAACATGGATATAGATGCAGCGGATATGGCAGTGAAGAAATTAAAGGAATTCACTTTCTCTGAGGAGGCGGATCAATATATTCCGGCCATAGAGGCAGCGGTTACAGGATTAGATGAAACAGCAGCAAAGGAATCTTTACAAAAAATGTTAGACATATTAAAAGAGACAGGAGGAACCACAAATGAGTGATGATTTTAACTTAGATGATTTTGACTTAGGTAGTATGGATTTAGGAGACTTGGAAAAAGAACTGGCCAGTCTGGAACTGGAAGACATTGATTTATCTGGAACACCGGGTATTTTCTCTGGTGGAAGTAGTGTGGAATCGGTCAAGTTAGAAAGTCAAATAGATAAAAGTATGCTTCATCGTGTCATGATAGTGGATGACGATGCGGGAACCATACGAAACATTAAGAGTCTATTGGAAGGAGCTTATAATGTATCGGTTGCTAATTCGGGAGTGAAGGCTCTGGATTTATTAGACATAGAAAAGCCGGAAGCGATTCTTTTAGACTATGAAATGCCTCGTATGAATGGACCTGAAACCATGAGAAGCATTCGCTTAAAGCCAAATTATAAAAATGTACCTATTATCTTTTTGACTGGGGTAAATGACAAGGCACAAATTGCAGCTGCCCTTGCTCTTCGACCAGATGGATATTTATTAAAACCAGTAAATAAAGAGAAATTATTAATGACTTTATTGGATGTTTTTAACTCAAAATAGTGCAAAAGGTAAATTGTTTTTTTGAGGGGATAGTGCTATAATTCCTAACGTTTAAATGTTTATTGAAAGGGAATTAAATGAGTAGGAAGTATTTAAGCGCTGGAAAAAAGGCAATTGTACTGATTGTATGTGCATTTGTGTTGTTTTTCGCAGGAGTGATTTACAGTCAGGCCTCTGCATCAGAACGTAGCGTCATCTTAGATGGAATAACCATTAACGGCATTGATGTTTCAGGTATGAAGAAGGACGAAGCAATCGAAGCGATTTCTTCGGAAGTTGAAAAATATCAGGATGCCGAGATTACATTAAAAGCCGGCAAGAATACCTTGACTTGCACCGGTTCAGATTTACAGGTTGATATTGAAAGCGAAGCTGTAGTAGAAAAAGCACTATACTATGGCGAAACAGGAAATATTATTGAACGATTTGAAGCGAATCAGAATCTTAATAACGGGGGAACAAAGGACTTTTCTATTACCCCGGTTGTAAGTAGTGCTGTAGTGGCTACTTATTTAGAGGAAAATCTTTCCTCATTGGAAAAAGAAGCCGTAAACTACGGACTTACCAGAACAGATGGAAAGTTTGAATTAGTAGAAGGCGAGATTGGTTACACCATCGATATTGATGATGCATCTTCTTTAATCAAGGACTATGTAGCATCTGATTGGGATGGAGATGATTGTACCATCGAACTTGCTACCATCGAAGTGGAACCTGTGGGGTCAGCAGAAGCATTACAGACTGTAACAGATTTAATGGGTTCATTTACCACAGATTATTCCACCTCTGCATCAGGTCGAAAGACCAACGTTGCAAATGGTGCATCAAAAATCAATGGTACTGTGTTATATCCGGGAGACCAGATTTCTATTGCAGAAAAGTTAAATCCTATTACAGAGGAAAACGGATATGCAATGGCAGGTGCTTATGAAAATGGACAGACCGTAGAAGCTGTTGGTGGTGGTGTTTGTCAGATTTCTTCCACCATTTACAATGCAGTAATCCGAGCAGAACTTCAGATAGATGAGCGTTATCCTCATTCCATGACTGTTCACTATGTGGATCCTTCCGCTGATGCGGCAATCGCTGGTGACTACAAGGATTTGAAGTTTACAAACGATACAGAGTATCCGATTTATTTAGAAGTAACCACAAATGGTTCTACAATTACCTGTAACGTTTATGGAAATGATACAAGAGAAGAAGGTCGTACCGTTGATTTCGTAAGTGAGATTCTCGAAACAGAAGAATACACTACCGTTTATCAGGCAGACAATGCCCAGGGCATTGGTTATATGCAAAAGACTACCAGCGCTTACACAGGTTATGTAGCAAAGCTTGTAAAAGTAGTTTACATGAATGGTGTAGAGCAAAGTAGAGAAGACTTCAATAAGAGTAAGTATAAGAAGGTAGACGCGGTTTATGCCGTAGGAACAGCCTCAGGAAGCGCAGATGCAACAGAAGCTATGAATGCAGCTATTGCCAGTCAGGATTTGGCTACCATCCAATCAGCAATGTCTCAGTGGAATGACAGCGCCTTAGCAGAAGCAGCAGCTGCAAAGAAGAAGGCGAAAGAGGAAGAGGAAGAGGAAGAAGAGGAAGAAACAACAGATACAACTCTTACGGATCCATCCCTTACAGATACTTCATCCTTAATCATCCAGTAAAGTACACATTTAATTCTTAAATATAAAAAGAAGGTTCTTGATTCGACAGACATTTTGGTCTTCGAACAAGAACCTTTTTATTTTTTATAATAGCTTTTGACTAGGGACATCCTATATTCTAGGATTATACCTTTTGACTTAGGAAATCCCATATTTTGCGAAGGGGAATTAAGTCTCCCTGGATTTCTTCAACGGTCTTTCTGTTTTCTTCACTAAATCCTACCAGGATGTTGTGATTTGCTTCGGCTAAGTAGTCCATAATACCATCGATGTCGGTCTTGGTATTTTTGGGACATTTAATATACTGTCGTTTCCCTGCTGTAATATAGAGGGTATAAGATATGGAGAAGTGATGCCACAAAAACTTATGTAGAGTGGAATACTTGTAAATCCATATGATTTCTTGAATGGGCACTATCGCAACTCCATAGTTTGAAGTTTCGATAAAAAAGTGTTCTGTAATGAACATATCATCTGTAGCCAACTGAGGCAGGGTTAAGAGTTCTTCTTCAGCAACTTCCAGTATCTTTTTCGGCCGGCCATAAGGTGAAAGCTTTCGTATGGCTGGAGAAAAGTCCGGTCGCAAAATATAAATGAAATAGATGAAAATACTGAGGACGGAATACAGGGAAGATAGAATAAGGAAGGCGCGAAGTAAAGCAGTTCGCACGCCGTTTCCATCCGGTTCCGATAACATCGTGGAAGAGATGGTCTTTTTTATTCCTGTAGATGTCCAGGACAAATCCTCTGCTAAATTTTCTAAAAGCATATCTTCTGAAGCAGCATTTGGAAGTATTTGCCCGGTAATGGTCAGCTCTTTAATCTCCGGTGCACCCTGTTGGGAAGTGGAAGGTTTCAACAGTACAATGATGCAGTCATCTTCATACATGGTGTAGTAAAAATAACCTATGTTAAATCCCATCCAGTCTTTTTTATAACCTGTAAAGTACAGATCGTGAAGTGTGACATCGACAAAGTATTGCTTTTGCTCATAGAGTTTTCCTAACGACTGGCCCTCACGAATGGTGGTGGGAAAAGTCATGTTCTTTAAGGGAAAAATAATGGACAGTATCAATAGTATTATCAGATATATCACAGGAGAAAAAAGACGTCGTCTATAATACGCTTTGATGTTTTTGGATATATAGTGTTCGAAATTTTCAGCCATAATCCTCTCCTTGAAAATATATTCAAAAGTATACTTATTTCCTTAGAAATAATCAAGGCGAACACTTCTAAACCGCTCTAAAATATGATAGACTTTAAAAGTTAGAAAGGACTCAAAATGGATTCATATTTAAGTTTTTCATATGTATATGATTTGTTTATGGATAATGTGCCCTATGATGAGTGGTCGAAGAACATTGTCCATCTATTAAGTGATTACGGAATTAAAGACGGGGTTATAGTAGACCTTGGGTGTGGAACCGGCCAGATGACTGTGCGACTTCGGGATGCTGGGTTTACTATGATTGGAATGGATTTATCCTCTGATATGCTGACCATTGCAAATGAGAAGCGTCAGCCCGGGGACATTCTTTATACCCTTCAGGATATGAGAGAGTTTGAGCTTCATGGCAGCGTAAAGTCCTTTGTGAGCTTCTGCGATTCCATGAATTACATTACCTCTAAAGAGGATTTGTTACAGGTATTTCAAAAGGTGCATTACTACTTAGAAGAGGGTGGACTATTTCTATTTGATATGAACACTCCTTACAAATACGAGAATCTCTTAGCAGAGAATACCTTTGCTGAGACCAGAGATGAGGGTTCTTTTATCTGGGAGAATGAATACGATCCAGAGTCAAAGACCAACGTCTATGATTTGACCCTCTACATTAAAAAAGACGTGTTGTATCAGGATGGATGTGAGGACTTTGAACAGTTTTTTGAGACCCATATTCAGCACTGCTTTAGTGTAGAAGAGGTAGAGAACCTTTTAAACGAGTCAGGGTTGTTGTTTATTGAGTGTTTAGATGCCACCACCTTAGAGGCTGCAAGAGAAGACTCCGAGAGAGTATACTTTGTGGCGACAAAGAAGAAAACGAGTATAGGAGATAAAAGATGAGTGATTATTTGATTCGTGCCACTGCGGCAAACGATGAGATTAGAGCCTTTGCCATTACCAGTCGTGAGATGACAGAGTATGCGAGAGAGGCCCATAATACAAGCCCTGTAGTTACAGCTGCCCTTGGAAGAACCATGTCAGCAGCGTCTATGATGGGAGCTATGTTAAAAAGTGAAAGTGATGTTATGACTTTACAGTTTATGGGAAGCGGTCCTATTGGTGGCATTACGGCTACTTCGGATATGACCGGAAACGTAAAGGGATTTGCAAACAACCCTCAGGTTGATTTGCCTGCAAAGAACGGAAAGCTTGATGTAGGTGGTGCCCTTGGGGTAGGTATTCTACGGGTAATCAAGGATTTAGGACTAAAAGAGCCTTATGTTGGAACCGTAGAGTTAAAAACAGGAGAAATTGCAGAAGATTTGACCTATTATTTTGCTACTTCTGAGCAGACACCTTCCTCTGTTGGACTTGGGGTTCTTATGACAAAGGAAAATACCGTAGATGTAGCCGGAGGATTTATTGTTCAGCTAATGCCAAATACAAAGGATGAGACCATTGATATCTTAGAAGAGAATATCAAGAATCTTGAACCTGTAACTACCATGTTGAAAAATGGACTTACTCCAGAAGGCATATTAGAGGTGGTATTAAAGGGATTAAATCCAAAGATTACAGACAAGAGGGACGTAGCTTTTGTCTGCGACTGTTCCAGAGAGAGGGTTGAGAATTCTTTGGCAGCCCTTGGAGCTTGTGATTTAGATGAGATTATTGCAGACGATAAGCCTGTTGAGGTAAAGTGTCAGTTCTGTAATCACAAGTATGAGTTTTCTATTGAGGAATTAAAAGGTTTTCGTGCAAGGAGAGCATAGATGAAAGATGGATTTGTTTCTGTAGCCTGCGTTACACCTCATGTAACGGTAGCAGGCATAAAAGAAAACACAGAAGAAATTAAAAGTTGGATGGAACTTGCCAGTGAAGAACAGGTAGACGTTTGCGTTTTTCCGGAGCTTTGTATTACAGGATTTACCTGTGGAGATCTGTTTTATTCCGATTTGCTTTTACGACAGGCAAAGGAAGCGTTAGTAGAGCTGGCGGCTCACACAAAGAATCTGGATGGAATCTATTTTGTTGGTCTTCCTTTTTCTCATAAGGGAAAGATTTACAATGTGGCAGCAGCGCTAAACAAAGGGAAAATCCTTGGCCTTGTTCCAAAGACCAATTTGCCAAATTATGGTGAGTTTTACGAGGCTCGTCAGTTTACTCCCGGTAAGGAGGATATGGATTATATTGAGGCTGGTCTAAACCAGGAGGACAGCGTTTGCCTTGGAACCAATCAGTACTTCCGTTGTCGTGAAGTGGAAAACCTCGTCAT
Organism: Lachnospiraceae bacterium; assembly: GCA_024692825.1. GTDB lineage: Bacteria > Bacillota > Clostridia > Lachnospirales > Lachnospiraceae > JAILEN01. Next base: position 20,498 of record JAILMB010000174.1, read on the forward strand.
TGGTGCTGAGATTTGTGAAGATCTTTGGGTGCCAAATCCACCGAGCGTTGAGATGGCATTAAATGGAGCCACCCTTATTGTAAATTTATCAGCTTCAGATGAATTGACAGGAAAGCGTTCTTACAGAAAAGAGTTGGTAAAGCACCAGTCAGCGGCCCTGTATTGTGGATATGCTTATGCATCAGCTGGCATTGGAGAGTCAACCCAGGATGTGGTTTATTCGGGACATTCTTTGATTTGTGAAAACGGAAGCTGCCTGATGGAGAGCGAACCTTTTGAAGAGGGTATGATTGTATCAGAGATTGATGTCAACACCATTGCCTTTCGAAGACGTACTATGAATACGTTTACTGCCAGAGCAGATTTTGCTATTACGGAGTCAGATTTTTCTTTGAAGGTAAAAGAAACGGAGCTGTCTCGTTACGTAGATCCAACACCTTTTGTACCGTCCAACGAAGCAGAGCGCTCAGAACGATGTGAAGAGATTTTAAATATTCAGTCTTACGGACTTCGAAAGAGACTATCCCACACCGGCTGCAAGACAGCAGTGGTAGGAATCTCAGGAGGATTAGATTCTACATTGGCACTGTTAGTAACAGCCAGAGCATTTGATTTGTTAGAGTTAGATCACAGTGGCATTATTGCGGTTACTATGCCGGGATTTGGAACTACAGATCGTACCTATCAGAATGCCCTTTCCATGATTGAGGCGCTACATGCCACATTAAAAGAAGTGGATATTCGACCGGCTGTGTTACAGCATTTTAAAGATATTGAACAGGAAGAATCCGTTCATGATGTTACCTATGAGAATTCTCAGGCGAGAGAACGTACCCAGATTTTAATGGACATTGCAAACAAGGGAAATGGTATGGTAATTGGCACAGGGGATTTGTCAGAACTTGCACTTGGATGGGCTACCTATAATGGTGACCATATGTCTATGTACGGGGTAAATACTTCCGTTCCAAAGACCCTGGTACGTCACCTTGTGAAGTATTATGCAGATGAGTGTTCTTCAGAAAAGCTTAAGAATGTCTTATATGACGTATTGGATACACCGGTTTCACCGGAACTTCTTCCACCAGAGAATGGTACCATTTCTCAAAAGACAGAAGAGCTGGTTGGACCATATGAGCTTCATGATTTCTTCCTGTATCATCTGGTCCGTTTAGGACAGGAGCCAAAGAAGATTTATCGCTTGGCCCGCATTGCTTTTGGTAAGGAATATGATGATGGCACCATCAAAAAATGGTTAAAGACGTTTTTACGAAGATTTTTTGCACAACAGTTTAAACGCTCTTGTTTACCCGATGGTCCAAAGGTCGGTACTGTTGCTCTTTCGCCTAGAGGGGATTGGCGAATGCCTTCAGATGCAGTTGCATCTCAGTGGCTTTTGGAGATGGAGTCGCTCTAATTATTTTATTCATATTATTTTAGATGTGATAAAATTATATTACTTGAACTTGAAGGTTGTGCTTGAATAGGAGAAGTGTATGAGTGGTAGAAAGAAAGTTGGGGTTTTTGTAGCAAATTGCCACATGGATCATCCCAAAAAGATTATTAAGTCAATTTATAAGGGTTTTTTGGATAAAAATGTAGATGTACATTTTTTCCTTGGAACAGAGAGTAGAAGTTTTTATAGACAAATCAGTACAGAAGGAAATGATTTCGATTATCAGTATCTTTCCTTATATGATTATTCTAATTTTGAAACATTTGATTTGTTAATTATTGGATATGGATCATTAAATACGTTCCAAAAACTAATGGACAAGGAGACTTTTTTAAATAAGTTTTCTCATATACCATGCATTATTTTAGAGGATAACACTACGCCGAAAACGGGAATCAATATTATCGCAGATAATTATTCCGGAATGAGACAATGCGTGGAACACTTGATTCATGAGCATCACTATAATAATATTGTGTATCTGAGTGGTCCTGAAGGAAATGATGATGCTCAGGAACGTTTGCAGGCTTATTTAGATGTAATGATTGAAAATGGACTGCCTGTAGATGACGATATGATTGAGTATGGTGACTTTTCTGAAGATGTTGAGGATAAGATTCACGCCTTATTTGACCATAACGAAAATATAGATGCCATTGTTTGCGCCAATGATGAGATGTCGACTACAGCTTACCGGGTTTGTGCCGAAAAAGGCCTTAAGGTAGGAGAGGACATCGCCATTACAGGTTTTGATAATATGCGTTGGGCATGGTGTGCAGAACCTGGCCTTACTACAGCAGAACAAAAGTCCGGTGAGATGGGCTATCGTGCAGTGGAATTAGGCATGGATATTTTGGCAGGAAAGAAAGTTTCTTCTGAGCGTATCCCAACAGGATTTATTGTGCGAGGCTCTTGCGGATGCAAGGGTGACCATGCGCAATCTACGACTCGTAGAGAGGAAAACAATATTCAAAATGCTTTAGAAGAAATGAAGGAGACCTGGTCTCAGGCCATTAGTGGACCTTTGATGCTTCGAGAGCTGATTCAGGCAGCAGACAATGAAGTTACAATCTATAGTTTGATTTCACAAATGCTCTTAAGACAGGGAGCAAAGTATTCTTCCCTTTGTCTATTAGAGAATCCTATGTTAAATGTGGAGGATAAGCCATATATTTTGGCAGAGAATCTTCGACAGGTATTTCGACAGGAGGGAGACAAGTATCATGTCTATGAAAAAGAAAAGGCTCCTATCATCGAAAGAGCACAGGGACTGATTCCTACTCATAAAGAAGAGGATGAAAGTCATATTTACTTTAGTTATCTAATCTTTGATGGAAACCGCCAATATGGTATTTTAACCACAGAGATTTTTTATAAAGATGTACCGAACTATTATTTAACTACATTACAAATCGGTACAGCTCTTCACTTTATGGAACTGTTACAACAGTCCCACGAAGATCGTGAAAAGATGATAGAGCAAAATGCAAAGCTGAACTATAGCGCTTCTTCGGATCCTTTGACGGGATTGTTCAACCGAAGAGGAATTATGGATCAAATGGCCAGGGAGGTGGCTTTAAATGAAGGCCGCCGAGCTTGTATTGTGATTGGTGACCTGGATCACCTAAAAGAAATCAATGATACCTTTGGCCATGGCGAAGGAGACTTTGCCATAAAAGCCGCAGCAGAGTTGCTGTGGCGCGGTATGGGTGAAGGTGCGCCTTTAGGACGTATCGGTGGAGATGAATTTTTAGGATTGAGTATCCTTGATGAGGATATTGACGAAGAAGCATTCATTAAAAAGAGGATTGCTGATTTGAAACTATCAGCAGAGTTATTCAATTCTGTATCAGGCAAACCTTATTATCTTGGTGTTTCCGTCGGAACCTATGTATTCACCTGCAAAGCAGATACCGTTGTAAATCAACTAGTAAAATATGCGGATGAAGAATTATACACCGCGAAGAAAAGTCGTCGTGAAACGGTGGTTCGTGATGTTGTTGATGATATAGAAGATTTTGACATCGACGAATCTCTGTTTTCCGGCTTAGATGGAGATGCAAAAAATGAGTAGTTTAATGGAAAAAATCAAAGAAAAGAAAGGATTTGTAATTGCGGGAATCGTAGTAGTTGCGTTACTTGTAATTTATATCGGTTTTTCAATTTTCTTTAACAGCCACTTTTTTATTCGAAGCACAGTAAATGGGATGAAAGCTTCCCTTGCTTCTGCTGAAACAGTTAAGAATCGGATGGAACAAAAGTCGAAAGACTATGAGCTTACCATCGTAGATGAAACAAATGATAAAACCTACGTGATTTCATCTGATGTGTTAGACTTAAAGACTTCGCTGAATCACAACGAGGTAGAAAGTTTATTAGACAGCCAGAATGGATTTACGTGGCCATACTATTTATTTCATGCCAAAGAATATGTTTCTGAAAAAGTAGTTACCTATGATGCTTCTGCCCTAAAGAGCGAAGTCGAAAAGATGGACGCAGTTACAACAAAGGATGTTGTAGAGACAGAAAACGCTACTTATGAATATAATGGAAAAGAATTTGTCGTAAAAGAAGAAGTATACGGAACCAATATCAATGTAGACGATATGGTAGAGGTTCTGGGAGAAAAGATTGAATGTCTACAGGAAGAAGTAGGCTTAAAAGCAGATAAATGCTATGTACAGCCAAGTGTAACAAAAGACTCAAAAGAGTTACTTGCGCTAATCGATCAGATGAACAAGGCTTTGAAATTAAAGATTGAATACAAGGTTGGAAGTGAAACAGAAACAGTAGATGCTTCTGAGATTGCTGGCTGGCTTTCTTCTGATGAAGACTTAAACCTTTCTTTCAATGAAGAAGCTATGAGTGATTTTGTCTCTTCTATGGGAAGCAAATACAATACCTTTGGAAAAGCCAAAACCCTTATGACAAGCTATGGAACGGAAGTAACTGTTCCCGGTGGAACTTATGGTTGGAAGATTGATACAGAAGGCGAAGTGGCACAGCTTCAAAGTGATATTTTAGCCGGTGAAGATGTATCGAGAGATTTCGTATATCAGTACAGTGCAAATTCCCGTGGTGAGAATGACTATGGAAATAGCTACGTGGAAGTAAACCTTACTGCTCAGCACTTGTATTTATATGTAGATGGAAGCTGCGTATTAGATACAGATTTTGTATCAGGAAATATTGCAAAGGGAAATGGTACCCATACGGGAGCATACTTTGTTATGTACTGTGAAAAGAATGCTACGCTAAATGGTGATAATTATTCTACACCTGTAAGCTATTGGATGCCATTCCATGGAAACGAAGGAATGCATGACGCATCATGGAGATCTAGCTTTGGTGGTCAGATATACAAAACCTCAGGTTCTCATGGATGTGTAAACCTTCCGGTTTCAGCTGCAGCAACTATTTTCAGTTATGTGTCCGACGGTTTCCCGGTATTGGTTTATGAATTACCAGGTACTGAAAACTACAAGTATGAAGAGGCAGCTGCCGCACCTGTTATTGATGCAATCAACCAGATTGGTACAGTAACTTCTGATAGTGAAGAGCTGATTGCAAATGCAAGAAACCTTTATGATGCACTTACAGATGCCCAGAAGCCATTTGTTACAAACTACGAAACTTTGACGCAGGCCGAAGACGCCTTTGCAAAGATTCAGAAGAAAGAAGCAAAAAAGAAGAAGGCGGAAGAGGCAGACGAAGAATAGAGAAAGATATTCTTTCGAATTCAGAAATGCATAAAGTTAAGATGCTGCGAAGGCAAAAGAAAAAAAGATAGTTAGGAAAGAAGATTACAATGACTAGTTGGGAAGAAAATGTTTTAAAAGTGGTACCTTATGTACCGGGAGAGCAGCCAAAAGAAAAGGATATTATCAAACTAAACACGAATGAGAATCCTTATCCACCATCACCGAAGGTAGAAAAAGTCATCAAGGATTTTGATGTCGAGGTACTTCGAAAGTACCCGGATCCGGAAGCCCTGGATTTGGTTCGTGCTTTGGCAAAGGCTTATCAAATGCCGGAAGATCAGATTTTTGTTGGCGTTGGTTCAGATGATGTGTTAGCTATGAGCTTTTTGACATTCTTCCATGGAGAAAAGCCAATTCTTTTTCCGGACATCACCTATTCCTTTTATGATGTATGGGCAAATGAATTTGAGATTCCCTTTGAGACAAAGCCATTAAACGAGAATTTTGAAATCGTAAAAGAGGATTATTTTGGTGAGAATGGTGGAATCGTAATTCCAAACCCAAATGCTCCTACAGGACTTGCCTGTAGTGTTAGTCAGCTAGAGGAGATAGTAAAAGCCAATCCATCTTCTGTGGTGATTATTGATGAGGCATATGGTGATTTCAATGGAGAAAGTATGCTTCCATTAGTAGAAAAGTATGAAAATCTTCTAGTTGTAATGACTTTTTCAAAGTCTCGTTCTTTAGCTGGAAGCAGAATTGGATTTGCCTTTGGATCAAAGAAGTTGATTTCATATCTTAAGGACGTAAAATACTCCTTTAATTCTTATACTATGGACAGCCTTACGATTCAAATTGGAAAGGCGTCTTTGGAAGACGAAGAGTATTTTACAAACTGTGTAGAAAAGATTGTTGAGACAAGAGAGTGGACAAAAGAGAAGCTTTTGGAACTTGGATTTTCATTCCCTGCTTCTAAGACGAATTTTATCTTTGCTACCCATAAGAGTGCAAAGGCCGAAGATATTTTTGAATACCTGAAATCGAAAAAGATTTTTGTCCGTTATTTCAAGAAACCTCGGATTGATAACTATCTTCGAATTTCCATTGGAACAAAAGAAGAAATGGAAGCTTTGATCAAAGAACTAAAAGCCTATTTATAGACGGAAGAATCAAGGAAATCTTCTGGAGGGGAAATCCCTAACTTTGTAGAGAGGAAGAATTATATGGCGAAAGAAAGTCAGAATACCTGTGATACTTGTAACAATTTAGTATACGATGAAGAGTATGATGAATACGTCTGTGATGTGAATATGGATGAAGACGACTACGGCCGCCTGGTAAGCGGCGGCTTTCGTGAGTGTCCTTATTACCAGGATGGAGATGAGTACAAAGTGGTTCGCCATCAGATGTAACATATAATACTTAATGAGATTTAACATCGCCTCTGTGGGTTACGATTTGGTATCCCTCGGAGGCGACTCTTTTTTCTAAGCAGCCTCTGCATTGAGCGGACTCTTCTCCTGTACAGATTTTATTGTCATAAAGCTCATACATTTTTCGAACTCTTGTTGGAGATAGATTTGGCATTACAACATTTGCGCCGCAAGCCAACCCCATTTCCCGTCCCTTTGGATGGATGGTTCCAAGAGCGGTAGTAGCTGGAAGCAGTACATAGGGAAAGCAAAGGCGAAGAATGGAGAGCATACGAAGGGTAAGCTCCAGAGAACCATTTTTTTCATTTGCAAAGGGCGTATCTGCGTGAGTTAGATATGGTCCGATTCCAATCATATCCGGTTTCAAATCCTGTAAAAAACGCAAGTCTTTTATGAGATATTCTACCTTTTGATAAGGTGAACCAATCATTACACCAGCTCCAACCTGATAACCGATTTCTTTTAAATCATAAAGACATTTCATTCGGTGATCAAAACTCATTTCCTTTGGATGAAGTTTTTCGTAATGAGACTTTGTTGCAGTTTCATGACGAAGCAAGAATCGATTTGCACCTGCATCAAAATAGGCCTGATAGCTGTCGTGTTCTTTTTCTCCAATGGATAGAGTGATGGCGCAATCAGGATAATGGTTGTGAATATGTTTGATAATAGAAATCAGGCGCTCATCTGTAAAATAGGGATCTTCGCCGGATTGTAA
>JAILMB010000200.1 GCA_024692825.1 Lachnospiraceae bacterium
CAAGTTAGAAGCAGTATCACCGATACCGTAAAGTTCCTTGAACCACATCTTTGCGTGTTCTTTTTCGTTGTTTGCAGTTTTTAAGAATAAAGCAGCAATCTGCTCGAAACCTTCTTTCTTCGCCTTTGAAGCAAAGTAGGTGTATTTGTTTCTTGCCTGAGATTCTCCTGCAAAAGCAGCCTCTAAGTTTTTCTCAGTTTGAGTTCCAGCATAAGGATTTGTCTTTTCTACAGCAGCTGCAGAAGCATCGTAGCCAAGATCTCTTAAGCCTTTCTGGATATCTTTTAAATCGTTTTCAGTTCCGTCTAAGTCTACTTTTGCGAATACAGGAACGTTATATTTTTCAGCAATTTTATCAGCTGCATAGTTAAATGTATTTGGATGACGTTCTAAGCTTCCACTACCAACTACAGCCTTGATTCCGGCGTTTGCTGAAAGGAAGCTGTCTACGATAGCAGGAATTTCTCCATTACCGTCAGTATAAGTAAAAAGGATATAATCTTCATTGATTGTTTCTTTTCCGGATTCAATCTTTAAAGCATTTTTGATTCCAAGTCTTTCAACGATTCCTTCTACGTGTCCCATTCTTGATGCATAAACAATTCTCATTTTAAAAATCTCCTTTTTTATATATTTTTCATTCAATGTTTTTAGGTTCGCGCCATTGCGTGCCAAGTATCTGCTTCTAGGTCCGCGTCATTGCGTATCTAGTTTGTACTTCTAGGTCCGCCTTATTGCGTATTTAGTTACTTGGCTAGCACTGGTCAAAGGGTTGTTTTGTTTGCCCGTTGCTCACCTTGTGATTGAATAATATCACTTGGAAATAATAAAATATTGCAAAATATCGTTTTAAATTTGCACAATTTCGTTATTTACAAAAAAATAGTATAGTGATATATATAACAGAGTATAAGGATTTAGTTATAAAAATGTATTTTATAGTATATTTGAAAGTCTTTCCTTATAAATAAATAACTAGAGAAATAAAGGAACTTTAGGATATTTAATACTTAAGGAATACAATAAAAGAACCAAATAGGAGAATCACCATGGAATTAGCATTTAAAGGAAAGAAACAGGAAGTGGAGAGAAAAGGTACAACCTTTGAGTTTGGATCGCTTCCTATCGTATTAGAACAAAAAGTTGTGAAGTCAGAGATTATGCATGAAGAAATGTTGCACTGGCACGACGATATTGAAATTATTCGTATAAGAAAAGGAAATATTCATTGCCATGTAAATGATTCGGATTTCCTTTTGAATCCGGGAGAACTTTGTTTTATCAACTTTGATACGCTACATCGTGTTTATAATACAGAAGAGATGGCGGGAGATTTAGATGTGCTTACTATAAAAACGGACATGTTGGCACAGAATAAGGAAATCTATGAAAAATATATTATTCCCATCATTCACAATCCGGATTTTGCTCATGTTCAGATGGATGGAAGAAATAGCTATGCGAAGCTTATATCAGATATTTTTGATGCACTATATGAGCTTATTACAGAAAAGCCAGTAGGATATGAGTTAGATGTGATTGGATATATTTATATGATCTTTCGAAGATTGTATCTTGTTTACATAGCAGAAAAGGATATTCCGGTTTCTTATAGTAGTGATATCTCTTTGCAACGTAGAATGTCTGCCTACATTTATGAACATTATCAGGAAAAGATTTCTTTAGATGATATAGCAAATGCAGCAGGCGTAAGTCGTTCGAAGTGTGCCAGCCTTTTTCGAAAATATACTCAGAAGACACCTATAAATTTTTTGAACAGCTACCGACTTGAAATGGGAAGTAAACTTTTAGTAACAACAGAGGAGCCTATTTCTTATATATCAGGAGAGTGTGGAATTGGGGAACAAAGTTATTTTAATCGAATGTTTTCAAAAGAGTTTGGGTGCACACCGTTAGAATATCGAAAGAAACATAAAAAGAAATAAACTGTGTCGGAGTTAGCAAAAGAACCCTAGCGATATGAAATAAATAATCTGTTAGGCTGTACAAACTTTTTGCTTCCATAAACCAAAAGAGTGGTATGATATAAATGAATAAAAAAAGGAAAATATCTTTTTTTCAAGGGAAAAAGGGCGTTCTATTTTTTCAAGGGAAAGAGGGAGTTCTTTTTTTTCAAGGGAAAGAGGGAGTTCTATTCTTTTAAAGAGGAAGTGAAGAAACTTGAAGTTTTATGAGTTTGGCGAAAGAGAAAAGCCAGTTATTTTACTTTTACCGGGGACATCTTGTCATTGGCAAAGAAATTTTGAAAAGCATATTTCACTACTGCAAGAGAGTTTTTATGTGGTAGTAGTAAGTTATGACGGATTTGACGAAACGGAAGATGTAATTTTTCCTGATATGTTAACAGAAACAAAAAAGATAGAAGAATATATTCAAAGTCAATTTGGCAGCAGAATTTTTGCTTCTTACGGATGTTCCTTGGGAGGCTCTTTTGTAAGTCTTTTAGTTGGAAGAAAAAATATTCATATAGATCACGCAATTATTGGCAGTTCAGACATGGACCAGGCAGGTCCTCTTTGTGCAAAATTTGAGACCTTTATGATTGGAAAAATTTTGCCACCGATGATTCAAAACGGGAAAATTCCAAAAATTTTACAAATGAAAATAAATAAAGCACCTGAAGAAAAACGTAAGTATATGAATGCAATACTCGAAGTGTTTACAAATGGTGGAAAGGGAATGCCTTTCGTGAAAAAGGACAGCATTTGCAATCAATTTTATTCTGACTTGATTACAGAAGTAGGGGATAATATTGAAGCGCAAGGAACTATTATTCACATTTTTTATGCAACAAAAATGGGCAAAGAATATGAAAAAAAATATATGAAACACTTTAAAAATCCAGATATTTGTCGTCAGAATTATGAGCATGAAGAATTCTTTTTTTTACATCCAAAAGAGTGGTATGAAGAAGTAAAACGAGTGTGTGGGCTGTAGGGAGAATATGTAGATTGTTGGAATAAAAATTTTACCTATTATTTTAATAAAATACAGATAATAAATAGCTTTGTTATGGTAGAATATGAGAGTTGAAACATATAAGAAGTAATCAATTTTTCACTTGCACTTAAATAAAAGATAAAAGGAGACAACATGACAGACACAATTACACTTACAATCGGAAAACAAAAAAACATTGCCCTCATTGCTCATGATGGAAAAAAGGCTGAGCTTATTGAGTGGTGTAAAGAAAATGCAGAAACATTAAAGAATCATTTTCT
>JAILMB010000285.1 GCA_024692825.1 Lachnospiraceae bacterium
GGAATACTTTGAAGAAAGCTACAAAGCCCTGGGACCAATGAAGCGAGATGAAAAAATCAGCCTCGTACTTTTTGTTGTTGCAATGCTTGGTTCCTTCCTTCGTCCTTTGTACGCAGACATTTTACCAGGATTAGTACCTGCATATTTGTTCTTGCTTTTAGGATGTTTAAACTTTGTAATCATTGGTGCAAATAAAAAAATGTTACTAGATTGGGACAAAGCCCAAACAGAAGTGATGTGGGGAATGTTAATTCTTTTCGCCGGTGGACTTGCCCTTGGTCAGATTTTAACAGGATCTGGTGCAAACGATTCCATTGCCGGTGTCATTTCCAAACTCCCACTTTCTGGAGGTCTTGGAACCATTGCTATCTTTGCTTTGTTTGCAGCCTTAATATCAGAAATGACAAATTCTACTGTTTCTGCTGCCGTTACAATTCCAATTGCTATGGGTGTAACGCAAAAAATGGGGTTAAACCCCATTCCTTACGTATTTACCGTATGTATGGCTATGAACTATGAATCCTTACTTCCTGTAAGTGTTCGTGCCATTTCTGTTGGCTATGGACTTGATCCTGACAAACTTATGAAAAGTGGACTTCCACTTACCATTCTACGACTACTCATAGCCATTTTAGTTGGCTATATTACTATGATGCTTTGGCCTGGTTTTGGTTCATTGTAAAAAACAAAATCAAAAACCAAAGAAGCATACTCTCGCTCATGAGTCCGTTTACAAATCCTAGACGGGCTGCACTAACTGGCAAGAAGGAAGCGATTACTTCCAATACTATAAATAGTACTAACACATTGGTAAAGGCCATATACTTTTTGTATATGGTCTTTTCCCTTATTTGAAGATAAAACCAGTAAATAAATACCGGTATCATCAGCACCTCGCAAACTGGTATCAGCCAGGATAATTGATTCGCTAAGGATTCACAAATCAAAAGTGCATCTGCCTCAAATCCATTTTGATTCAACCATGAGAACAAACTTAGAATCATAACGTAATACAAATGAAGTGCAATCCATGGTGTCATACCAAAGGCATTTAAATAGTGATAAATCTTTTTATGCTTTTCTCCTACAATCAATTTTTCCACTGAAAACAGTCCAATTCCATAACAAATAATGGCTGGAAAAGCCAAAAACATAGCCAGGTTCAATCGCCACTGTGGAATTTCCATTACTCCTACCGTAAGCCATTTCAATTCACCGTAGTAAGTGGGGTCTGCACAAAGCATCAACCAATCTCCTGATCCCATTAAAATGCATCCTAGCACTCCTATTAATAAGTACGGCTTTACTTTACTATTATCTTTCATCTTTCACTCTCTCCGTTTCTCTACCACTGAAAAACTGCCAATCGGTTGTTCAAATTTTTTCCAATCACAGCAAATATCTTTCCACGAATAGAGTATTTTTTCATTTCCTCATTATAACTGGTTTCAGAAACTAAAGACATCCGGGGTTCTAGTTCCAAGTATTCCAATCCAGAATTTGTTCCCCAGCCAAAGGTAGCATTTGTATGCTTCACGGCATCATGATGCTTTCCATTCTTTTCCAAAAAAGGAGAATGTAGTTCTGCTAACAAATATCCATGATCAAAACTATCACATAGCATATTCAAACAGGTCTTTACCTGCTCTTTTTGAAAATATTCTAATACGCCCTCCATAACTACAATAGTCATATCTCTCTTTGGAAGTTTCTTTGTCCACTCTCCATCAAGAGCGCTTCCTACTTTCATGGTACATCTCTCCTGATCTGAATAAACCTTTCTTCGTTTCTCAATCTGATCTTCAAGGTCCACATCAAACCAGGAAATTCGGCCATTATCCACCTGTGAAAACTTATCATCAAACCCACAGCCTAAATTTATACAAAGGGCATCAGGATATTTTTTAATAAGCTCCTGTAATTCTCTCCGATACATAATCGTTCTAGCTACTACCCCTTCATGGGACAAAAACGGATCATACTGACTAACATCTACCCCTAAGGTATCAATGATTTCCTTCGCCTTCTGGTCCTTAATTCTCGCATTATCTCGCGCTGTCTCGCTGGCTTTTATTGCTAGTGGGATAAGTGCAGTTTCTTCAACATCACCAAATGTTAGTTCCATAACATATCCTCCTTGAAATTATATAGTTGTTACGGATTCATTATAGCACTATGTGTTAGTTTTGACTAACATTATTTTCAGGATTGTCATCAAAGGCAAATATAACCCACTCTGCAATGTTTGTAGCATGATCTCCAATTCTCTCTAAATACTTGTTTACCATCAGTAAATCCGCAGCCTGTTCCTCAAAATCCGTCTTATACTTCATCACTTCTATCAAATCAGACTTCACCTTTAAAAACAGATCATCTACGATATCATCATGGTCTATCACTTCTTTTGCTTTATCCATATCATGTTCAACATAAGCCTCTACTGCATGAATTAGCATAAGTATGGTTTCTGTGGCCATCTTTTTAATATTATCCGATTTCAATAAGAATGGAGTATCTCCCATCATTACGGTCAATTCTGAAATATCAGCTGCCTGATCACCGATTCGTTCCATATCAGTTACCATCTTCATCGCTGCAGTAATCGTTCGCAAATCCTTTGCCACCGGCTGCTGCTGAATTAAAAGTTGAAAACAAATATTTTCAATCTTTTTTTGTTCCCGATCGACTAACTCATCCTCTCCCATAATCTGTTTTGCTTTTTCTACATTCTGTGAAAATAGAGCCTCTATCGCCTCTTGAATGGCTTTTTCAATCATGTTGCTCATAATAATCATTTCACTGTTTAACTGACGAAGCTGTTC
>JAILMB010000007.1 GCA_024692825.1 Lachnospiraceae bacterium
GTTCTAAAGGGCTCTACCGTAGGAAGTTTTTATCCAATGCCGGAGTATCGAAAATCAGGAGATATTGATCTTTGGCTTCGTGATATTTGCACCTTTGATGAGGAATTTGAAAAGGCAGCAGCCATCTTAGAACGAAGGGGCTATCAACGTGACGAAAAAATGGATAGTCGCTATCACGTGGGATTTGTTAATTCCCTTGGATTAGAGGTGGAACTTCACATCAAACTCACAGGTGATTTTTCCAATCAAAACGTAAATGACAGAGTGGAAGATTTTACAAAAGAAGTGCGACAAAAAACACCAGGAATAGTGCGTGTCTTAGATACTTATGAATTCCCTTCTTTAGAAGGAGCAGATTTGATTTTCTATAACCTGTTACACATGCTTCATCATTTCACCACCAAAGGATTTGGTTGGAAGTTTATTTGTGATTGGGCCATGATGTTTCAACAGGAGAAATCCTCTGATGAAAGAATTCGACTGTTTTCTCTTTTAGAACAGGCGCGGTTGTTGGATTTTGCAGAGGCAGTATCCCTTTTGGCTGTAAACTATATGGGCCTGGATCGAACTCGAGTGGAGTTTTTGATTTCCGGTCAAATTTCGGAAAATGTGATTTTACACATGGCAGAAGAAATCTTTGAAGCAGGGGAGTTTGGGACGAGAGATCATACCCGTATGCTTCGTCCGGAAAGTTCATCCATTTTTGGATTGGTAAAGTTGTTTCATTTACAGATGAAAAAAAACTATCCTATGGCATCCAAGTGCTTTTTGCTTTGGATTGTACTTTGGCCTGCCACATTGGTGAAGTTTATGTATAATAATAAGCATGTACGTAATGTCTCTACCTTAGATGTGGTAAAAGAGGCAAAGAAACGTGGAAAGACGACGGAGAGCCTAAATCTCTACAAGAGATAAGAGCAGAATTATAAGAAAAACTCTGCATAGCATAAAATAATAAGAGCAGAATTATAGGAAATACTTGGCATAGCGAATGATATGGAAGAAAAAATAGATCTATTAACACTTTTGAAAGAGGGAAAAACAATTCAAATACACCCTGAGGGATATAGCATGCATCCCCTACTTGTGCCAGGCAGGGATGAGGCGATTTTGCGCCCGGTAGAACAAGAGGATATCCGCAGAGGTCAGGTGCTTTTATTTCGGGGGAAAAGAAATCTATTGACCCTTCACAGAGTGTGGAAGGTAAAAGAGGATGGCGTCTATTTTGTTGGGGATAACCAGGTAGAAGTAGAAGGCCCCATTCCCAGAGAAAAGATTTATGGAACCATGTGCGGCTATGTGAGAAAGGGAAAAGAATATGTGGTGGACGGCCCTATCTATACCTTGATTTTTCGCACCTGGCTTTTTCTTCGCCCAATTCGTTTTTATATTTCAAAACCAATCGCAAAACTAAGGGGAAAGATATGAACTTTAAACTAGAAAATAATTTCGCTGCAGAAATCATCGAGGGAGAGACCTATATTCTTCCCTATGGACAAAATATTGCGATGCAGCGAAAAGGTGTGAAATTAAATCCAACAGGAGAATATCTCTGGAGTTTAATGGAAAAAACAGATGATTATTCAGAGATTCTTCACTCTTTTTATCATTATTATGAAGCTTCAGGAGAAAAGGAAAAACGTCAGTTAAAAGAGGATTTTGACGATTTTTTAAATACGCTAAAAGCCCATAGAATCATCAGGGATTTAGATGAAGAAGCTATGGAGTTTAAAGGAGAAGAAGTAAAACTAGAGATTGCTGGACTTGGAATTTCCCTTCGCATGCCAAAGGAGTACATCCATCCTTCATTTTTTGATTTTACCTGTAGTGAACTTCCAAAGCACAACATTTCCGTTTGCCTTGAAAGCTTTACGAATCGGGGCATGAGTGATGGAGAAGTTTTGATTCGTACAGATGAGATGATTATTTTGGAAAAGGAAGGAAATCTCATTTTTGATTACAAGATCAACAAGGTGGTCAAAGAGTTGGTCTATGAGATTTCGCCAAAGGTCGCTCATATTCGATTGCTTGGAAATGCAAAGCCCAAAGAGGCAATGGAGGAAATCTTTTTTGCTATTCGAAATGCCTTTTTATACTATGGTGCCAAACATCATCGCTTTGCCATTCATTCAGCATCCTTAATATATAAGGAAAAGGCATGGCTTTTTTCCGGTCATTCCGGCGCAGGAAAATCTACCCATACGGCTCTATGGAAAAAGCTCTATGAAGTAGAAGATTTAAATGGGGATCTAAACCTCGTTGGGGTGGAAAATGATACGGCTTTCGTATATGGAATTCCCTGGTGTGGTACCTCAGGAATCTATAAAAATGAAACCCATCCCCTTGGTGGAATCGTATTTTTATCCCAGGGAAAAGAGGATAAGTTACTGGAACTTTCGAAAAGCGAAAAGCCCCTTTATATTATGCAACGAATGATTTCCCCAGCCTGGACCAAGAAAGGCTTAGAGAATAATCTTGATATGGCAAAACATCTTATAGGGGCAGGAATCGGAGTCTGGAGCCTAAGCTGTACAAAAGAAAACAGCGCAGCAGAATTTATGAAAAAGGAAATTGACCAGTGGAATTCATAAAAAAATTAATTAATAAATGGCTTGATGGCAGCCTTGAAAAGGTTGTTGAAGAGATTAAGTGGATTTATCTATATGCAAAAAAATATTGGCTGGCCATGATTTTGTATACAGTCATCGGGCTGCTGGGAATCGTGGTTTCTTTTGGAAGTTCCTTGGTATCGAAGGATTTGGTTGATATTATTACCGGTCATCAAACAGGTGAGGTAGTAAAATACTTTGCAATCACCATAGGACTTGCAGTTGGAAGTATGTTTTTTAATCAGGTTACAAGTTATTTGTACATGATTATTTCTTTGAAGGTGGATAATGAAATCCGTGGAGAAATCTTTGAAAAAATACTTGTGACAGACTGGGAGAGTGTGACCCAGTATCACAGTGGTGATTTGCTGACACGATGGTCTTCTGATACATCAAATATTTCGGACGGGGTGTTAAACTACATTCCAAATGCCATTATGTACACCTTTAAATTCATAGGATCTTTGGCCATTGTTTTGTACTATGATCCTACCTTTGCAATCTTTGCACTGATGTCCGCACCTGTGAGTCTTATTATGTCAAAGACACTGATGAAGCGCATGCGAAATAACAACGACAGAGCTGCTCAGATGAACGCAAAGATGAGTGGTTTCAACCAGGAGACTTTCGTAAATATTCAAACCATCAAAGCCTTTGATTTAGTAGGGCTTTATGGACGTTATCTAAAGCAGCTGCAAGAAGATTATCTGAATATGAAAATCGACTTCCAAAAACTCTCCATTAAGACGTCGATTCTTATGACAACAGTTGGAATGGTTGTTTCTTATGCATGTTACGGATGGGGAATTTATCGTGTGTTTTCTGGAGCTATTTCCTACGGTACAATGACCTTGTTTTTAAGTATGTCAGGAAACCTGACGGGAGCACTAAACTCTTTGGTATCTTTAGTTCCTGGAGCTATTTCTCTTACCACATCTGCGCGAAGACTGATGGATATTGTGGAAATGCCAAAGGAAGACTATTCGAAAAGAGCAGAGGCAGAGGCCTATGAAAAAGAAAATCGAAGTCGTGGTATCAGTGTTATGATGGAGGGCTTTGACTATACCTATCACACAGGGACAGAAGTCTTTAAAAATGCAGACTTTGAAGCACATCCTCATGAAATTGTAGCACTTGTGGGACCTTCAGGCGAAGGAAAAACCACACTACTTCGCTTGATTTTAGCAATCCTTAAGCCTCAGGCAGGAAAAGAGTATCTCTACGCCGGAGCAGAAAGAAGGGGAGATGACGAAGGGGTAGAACTAGCACCTTTTTCCAGACAGTTTTTTGCCTATGTACCTCAGGGAAACACTATGTTTTCCGGAACCATAGAAGAGAACCTTAAAAAGGTGAAAGAGGATGCCACAGAGGAGGAAATCGTCGAAGTCTTAAAACAAGCCTGTGCATGGGAATTTGTTGAAAAGCTTCCAAATGGAATTCATACCAAGCTTCATGAACGAGGTGGTGGCTTATCAGAAGGTCAAAACCAGCGACTTTCCATTGCTAGAGCCCTTCTTAGAAAAGCGCCGATTCTCCTTTTAGATGAGGCAACATCTGCCTTAGATGTGGAAACGGAGCGCAAGGTTCTTCGAAACATCATGGCGGATACCTATCCGCGTACCTGT
>JAILMB010000006.1 GCA_024692825.1 Lachnospiraceae bacterium
CTCCTCAGTAAGTGGAGTCGCAGCTTTGTTGCTTTTTACATCATCTACATAGCGGTTGATTCCACGAATAATTTCATCTCTACTACCATAATTTAGCGCAATCTGCATATTTAACCCGGTAAAATCTTTGGAAAACTCTTCCAGTTCTTTAATCTTTTCCTGCATAGAAGGGGTGAACTTTGTAATGTCTCCAATGATACGTACTCGCATATTGTTATTCTTTGCAAGTTTTTTACAGGTTTTCATGTAACTTTCCAATAAATCCATTAAGGCGGAAACCTCGGAATCCGGGCGATTCCAGTTTTCTGTTGAAAAGGCATAGAACGTAACATATTTAATGCCTAATTTATCTGCTGCTCTACAGATAGGTTCCACATTTTTTGCACCTATGGTATGACCATAGGTTCTTGGCATTCCTTTTGCTTTTGCCCATCTGCCGTTTCCATCTAAGATAATGGCCACATGATTTGGAACTGTACTCATAGTGATTCCTCCTAAAGAAAAAGAGTTTCGCAAAAGCGAAACTCTAAATTTTAAACCGTCATGATTTCTTTTGACTTTGTCTCTACTGCAGCGTCAATCTTTGCAATATAGGAATCTGTAAGCTTCTGAACTTCGCCTTCTAATTCCTTGATTTCGTCTTCAGAAATGTCTTCTTTTGAAAGCTTTTTGAAAGAGTCGTTTGCATCTCGACGAATATTTCGGATGGCTACTTTTGCATTTTCACCACGTTTTTTAACGTCTTTTGCTAATTCTTTACGACGCTCTTCTGTAAGCTCTGGGAATACAAGACGAATTACTTTACCATCATTGGTAGGATTGATTCCTACATCAGAAGTAAGAATTGCTTTTTCGATTTCTTTTAACATGGAAGGTTCCCAAGGTGCAATCTGAATCAAACGAGGTTCTGGAACAGAAACGTTTGCAACTGCCTGAATGTTTGAGGGAGCTCCATAGTAATCTACCATGACATTGTCGAGTACATGAGGATTCGCTCTTCCAGCACGGATAGAAGCATATTCATTTAATAAAGACTCTAATGACTTTGTCATTTTAGTGTCATAAGGTGTTAATCTTTCGTCCAAAATAGATACCTCCTATACTGTGACTATTGTTCCGTTAAAGTTTCCGGAAACAGCTTTAACAATACTATCCTCTTCCTGTAAAGCAAATACGTAAAGAGGCATTTTATTTTCCATACACATAATAGATGCAGTCAAATCCATAACCTGAAGCTTTTGACTAATTACATCGTCAATGGAAATCTTATCATATCGTTTTGCATTTGGATTGGTTTTAGGATCACTGTCATAAATACCATCTACTGCTTTTGCTAATAAGATATAATCTGCTTCAATTTCAATCGCACGAAGGGATGTACCTGTATCTGTTGAAAAATAAGGATGACCGGTTCCTCCTGCAAAGAAACAAACCTTTCCTTCGGCAAAACATTCATTTGCTAAGTCTTTAGAAAATAACTTTGTAAATGCACCGCAAACAAATGGTGTCATGATTTCAGTTTTTAATCCAACAGAACGGAAAATCTCTGAAACATAGAGACAATTCATTACGGTAGCTAACATTCCGATTTGATCGGCTTTGGTACGATCAATGGTCTCTGAAGTACGTCCGCGCCAGAAGTTTCCACCACCGATAACGATTCCTACTTCATTTCCCTGATCAATTATTTTTTTAACCTGAGCGGCTACCTTTAGGCAACTAGCTTCATCAAAACCGGTTTTCTTTTCTCCGGCAAGAGCCTCACCACTCAATTTTAATAAGATACGACTCATAACTAACTCCAAATTACTGTTCAAATACAGAAGCTACATCAACTTCAGCATAAGCCTGAGAACAGAAACCTTCGATTACAGCACCGTTGTTGATCTGTACGGAACGAGATTTGATGTTACCCATAACAACTGCAGAGGTATCAACTACTACAGGTCCCTGTACGTCGATATCACCTTTTACAGCACCAGCAATAACAGCGCTTGTTGCTGAGATATTACCAACTACTACAGAACCGGCTCCAACCTTTACAGTACCAGATGTAGCAACTTCACCTTCAATCTTAGCATTGTCAGCGAAGAATTCAGAAGAAACACTGTTTCCTTTAATCATACCAGTAACAGTAAGCTTTCCATTACATTTAACGTTACCGTTAATAGTTCCTTCTACGTCGATAGAACCAGTTGATTCCAAATCACCAGTAATCTTCATTCCTGAAGTAATTACTGCATTTTCATCTGAAACTGCTGAAGTATCAACTGCTACATTATTAACAGCTGCTGCAGCTCTCTCTAATTCCATAGTATCGTTTGCGTCCATTTTATTCTCCTTCATATGTGTAATAGGTTCTTCTTTTTTCGCTGCTTCTTTCACAAAGTCAGATGATGATGTCACCTTAGGTGCAATGGTGTTGTTCTCTTCTACCTTCTTAGAAGCTTTTTCTAGTAAGCCGTCTAACTTGGAAAGTTCTGAGTTAACGTCAACATCGTTATCCAATGTATTTACCATAACTTCCTCTTCTGGTAAAGATTCACCGCCGGGGATTAATTCATCTACAGCATCAGAAAAATCCTCTTTAAATTCTTTAAAGAATCCCATTTATATTTACCTCCATAAATTTATTCGTTTTCAGTCGCAATGGTTACATGTTGAATCATTTCGGTATCTTCACTAACAGGAAGAATGACTGCTCCGATTCCTTGTAATTGCTCTATTAATTTTGGTAATGCTTCTACTGTTGCGTCTTTATTATCAGCATCATGCATTAAGACTACCGACGTTTTGTATTTTACCACATCCGTCATAACGTTTTCAACCAAATCATCGGCAGAATATGCAACTGAGGTTGCATCTCCACTGGCTACGTTCCAATCCAAATAACGAATATTTTCGTCATTTAAATATTTGATGTATTCTGTCATATCAGCGTTTGAAACTTGATTACTACTGCCGCCGGGAAAACGATACAAGTCACAGTCTACTCCGGTTGCATCATAGATTAGATTTTGGATACGTTCCAAATCAGATTTGAAAGCGTCTAATGAAGAATACAAATTGGAATAACTGTGGGAATATGAATGCATTGCAATGGTGTGACCTTCGTCAACAATTCTCTTATAAACGGCAAGAGAATCTTCATCCTCTCGCCCCACTACAAAAAAAGTTGCTTTTACATTGTAATCATCCAAAATATCCAAGATGGCATTTGAGTTTTCACTAGGGCCATCATCAAAGGTAAGATATACCTTTAGTGTATCTCCAGCCTGAGCTAGGTTTTCCTCGGCAGAAGCCGAATAATTGGCTAATACTGCTGAATCTGAATCGCCGTCGTTATAATTTAAGGCGCTGCTTTGCTGTGAGTCTATTTTCGATGATAATTCATTTAATTGACGTTGTAATGAAAATACTTTAAAGGACAAAAAGCAAATAGCAAGAATAGAAACCAATATCCATGTGGTAATGAATGTAACGATAAAGGTTTTCATTCGTTTAACACGTTTCCTTTTTGCTCGTAGTTTTTCGATTTCTTGAGAATCCATACGACTCCTTATTTATAATTTACTAAAAGGCACTATATAAAATATAGTGCCTTTCGAAAATAATTCAATTATTTAATACTATTGGCCCATCTGCTTTGCAACTTCTTCTGCAAAGTTCTCTTCCTTCTTTTCAAGACCTTCACCGGTTTCGAAACGAACCATTTCAGTAATTACAAGATCTTTGTTAACAGACTCAAGGTACTTACCTACGCTCTGCTTTCCGTCTTCAGCCTTAACATAAACCTGATCAAGTAAGCAGATATCTTTATACTGCTTGTTGATACGTCCTGTTAAAAGGTTTGTGAAAATCTTGTTTTCGAAAATGCTGTCCTTGTTTTCCTGAGCAAGAGTAACAAGAGCTGCCTTAGCTTCGTTTGAAAGGAAGTTAGGAAGATAGTTCATGTTAGACTTCTTCTCTTCGAAGATAGCAACATCTTCATCGCTCCATACGCCAGCTTTTGCTTTATCAAATAAGTCATTTAAGATTGGCTTAGGAAGTGAGAAAGGATCGCTTAAAGCGTTCTGACGAACGATATCTTCAATCTTAACCTTTTCTTCTGAAGAAATATCATCTTCAGAGATATACTGTGGATTCATAGCAGCAATCTGCATTGCGATGTTTGAAAGTGCTTCTTTTGCAGCGTCATCATCTGCGTTTTTAGCAGCAACTAAAACACCAATCTTTCCACCACCGTGTACGTAAGAAACTACTGCGTCACCAGAAACCTGTTTGAAACGACGAATAGTAAGGTTCTCACCGATTTTTGCAATCTTTGCAGTTAAAGCTTCCTGAACTGTCATAGAAGAATCTTCGTTCCATGATTCAGCAAGGAATGCATCAATATCTGAAGCGTTAGAATTTAAAGCCTGCTTTGCAACTGCAGAAACATAGCTCTTAAACTCTTCATTTTTAGCAACGAAATCTGTTTCAGAATTAACTTCAACGATAGCAGCCTTATTTCCTTCTACAGCAACATCGCAAAGACCTTCAGCAGCAATACGTCCTGCCTTCTTCATAGCCTTAGCCTGTCCGTTTTTCTGTAAAAACTCAACTGCTGCGTCCATATTTCCATCAGTTTCATTTAATGCTTTCTTACAGTCCATCATACCTGCGCCTGTAAGTTCACGCAATTCTTTTACCATAGCAGCGGTAATAGCCATTTTTGTTTCCTCCTAGATATATAAATTAAATTACTCTTCTACTGCATCAAGTTCAGCATCAGCGGCAGCGCTTTCAGCTTCGATATCAGTAGCTTCAACTCCCTGGTTTGCTTCGATAACAGCATCTGCCATCTTAGAAACGATTAATTTAACTGCACGGATAGCATCATCGTTTCCTGGGATTACGTAATCTAATTCATCAGGATCACAGTTTGTATCAGCGATACCAACGATAGTTAAACCAAGTGACTGAGCTTCTTGGATACAAATTCTTTCCTTCTTAGGATCAACTACGAAGATTGCATCAGGTAACTTCTTCATGTCCTTGATTCCACCAAGGTTCTTCTGAAGTTTTTCCTGTTCCTTCTTTAAGTTAATAACTTCCTTCTTAGGAAGAACTTCAAATGTACCGTCTTCTTCCATCTTTTCGATCTTCTTAAGACGATCAATTCTTGTCTGGATGGTCTTGAAGTTAGTAAGCATACCACCTAACCATCTTTCATTTACATAGTACATTCCGCAACGAGCAGCTTCCTGAGCAACAGTTTCCTGTGCCTGTTTCTTTGTACCAACAAAAAGAATAGTTCCTCCTTGAGAAACGATGTCGAAGATTGCATTGTAAGCATCATCAACCATTCCTACAGACTTCTGAAGATCGATAATATGAATTCCGTTTCTTTCAGTGTAGATGTAAGGAGCCATTTTAGGGTTCCATCTTCTTGTCTGATGTCCAAAGTGAACACCTGCTTCTAATAATTGCTTCATTGAAATAACACTCATTTTAATACCTCCATGGTTATTCTTCCATATGATTTTTATGGGCAAATCAAACCGCTTTCGGCACCATATTTTGCCGCGAATCATATGTGTATAATATTAAAGCCTTTGGTAGTTTATCATAAGAAGTTGGAAGATGCAAGAAAAAAATGCCAGTTTCGATGTTATTTCGAAATGGCATTTGCAATCTCTTCATAGGTGCTTCCGGTAGGAATTTCATAGGATCCTGTGGAAATAGTTTTGTCATACCCATTGTCTTCTAAGTATTGATTAAAGGTGTTTGGATCATCAATTAATCCTGCCCGATATAAGTTCTCACTGATTTTAGAAGACCCTTCCCCTGAGGAAATAATAAACTGAACAAGATTTACGGAAGAATCTTTATTGCCGCTTTCTGTATCAGAAGTATTATCTGAAGTTGTGGTACTGTTAGAATTTTCTAAAGAGGTGTTTTCTTCTGCAGTACTTTCATCAGAACTATTTTCTTCTGTTGATTCTTTCTCTGTAGTGCCATCGTCTGTGGAATCTTCTTTAGTCGTATCAGATTCGTCTGTGGAATCTTCTTTAGTCGTATCAGATTCGTCTGTGGAATCTTCTTTAGTCGTATCAGTTTCTTCTGACATCACCATTCCTAGTGCAGTGGCTTGTTTTTTTATTTCCTCTTCTGATAGGGTTGGCTCATAAAATACAAGGGCAACAGCAAAGATGATTACTGTTACAAGTATGCCAACGCCCATACCTCTTAAAAAATGTTTAGATCTCATTTCTTAAACTCCATCATATAGTCCTAAAATCAGTTTGATTTCTCCGATTCCTACGCCACATGTTTTGGCAATTTCCACTTCGGAGTAGCCATCTTTATGCATGGAAAGAATCTTATCCTTTAATTCGTCTTTTGAAGATGCTTCCTTTTCTGCAGGTTCATTCACTTCTTTATTGGCTTCCGATTCATCTAGTTTTTGGATAAAGGCTTCTTTTAAACTTAAAACATCGGATTCAAAGTGTAATTTTTCGTTTTCTTCAATCTCTTCCTGCTTCTGTTCAACTGTTATCTGCAGGTCTTCTAACTCTTTTAACTTCTCATCTACAGAAGCTTTAATGTTTCGAAGAACGGATTCCTGGGTTTGAATTTCAGATACGATGGAAGTTATGTTTTCTTGTTTATCGTTTAGCATTTGATAAATAAACATAATCTCATCATGAGATTTATTCATGGTCTCTAATATGGTATCTGAATATTCTCCAATGGACATAAGCTTTTGATTGGTATCTTTATCTGTTGCTACTTCAATGCGTTCTGTAGCAACTTCAATTTTTTCATCAAGAAGCTTGTCAATTTTTTCAGAAGCTAGTTTTAACTCTTCGTCTACAAATCCTTTTACTTCTTTTTCTGATAACTTTTTTATTAAGTCTGTATCAGAAGAAGACAGCTTTTCCGTAAAGAAAAAGCTGCCGATAAAACATATTAAACCTGTGATAAATAATGCAATTTGAAGTGCTGTCATTTAAGTCTCCTAAACCGACATATTAAAATGAGGATGCTTTGATTTTACTTTGACACTTCCATCTCCCATTTTTTCGGTTTTCTTTTTCGGTTGATTCTTTCGGTTTTGATTTCCTTTGTATCCGGTTCCATCGCCACCATCTGCATCCGTGTCGTTTTCCGCCACATTATCCTGTTCACGAATAGTTGTGGTAGACACCTCCGCTTCTTGCTTCATTTCAGTAGTAGCAAACTCTTGCTGAATCAGAGGTTTATGATCTTCTTGCGCTTTTGTGGTACTTAGTTCGGAAGTATTCTGAACCATACCATTAAAATCAATTGGTCGAATTGACATAGCTTATTTGACTCCTTAGATTGAAATTATAAGTTTGTAACAACAATCTCGCCATTTTTCTTTTCAAATACACAATAAGAACGTTTGTCTTTTGTGGTCATGGACATATCAGAAATTGTTATATTTACACCAGGATAGATATCCCGGCTAACAACAACTTTTGCATGCTTTGAATTTAACAGTTCCTGATGTA
Source organism: Lachnospiraceae bacterium (assembly GCA_024692825.1). Taxonomy (GTDB): domain Bacteria; phylum Bacillota; class Clostridia; order Lachnospirales; family Lachnospiraceae; genus JAILEN01. The sequence goes on from JAILMB010000006.1 coordinate 7,521, forward strand.
AACCATTGAAATTCATACGATCATCTTGTAAGCGCTGCTTATACTCTCTTAATTCCACCATAAGCTTGTTTAAATACATAAGATTCTTCTTATCTAACTGCTTTCCGCTTTTTAGATAATCCTGATAGGTCTTAATGATAGGATTAATCTTATTGATTTTTTGACTAAGAGCTAAAATACTCTTTTGCAATGTGGCATATTGTTCCTTTTTGTCGGGAGCCATACCTACTTCAATTTTTGTCATTGCTCCCATAGTAGAACCAATGATGCGAGATTCTACTTTACCACCGGCACGAATGGTTCCACCTGTAATGAATCCTTTTTTATCATTTACAAATATATCTTCTGTAGCTGAAACTTCACTGTATAAAATAGAACCTGTTTCAATATAACCACCGGAAAATACCTTTGCGTTTTCTATAAACTGAATAATGACGTTTCCTTTGGAATTAATCATACCCTTGTTCATACCGTGGATTCCACATTTAACAATAACCTGGCCTTCTGCCTCTATCAAAGCATCTTCTACGACACCATCAATAATGACATCGCCACTGGCATGGATTTCAAATCCGCTTCGAACGGAACCTTTGACGTGGACATTTCCATTGTAATCAATATTACCAGTTGAATTATCTACATCAGCAGGTACTTCATAGACGTCAGAGACAAATACCTGTTCTCCATATAGAGCTACATGACCTGCAACTTCTGAGTAAATCTCTGTTTTTTCTTCGTTAATGGAAATATTTTTACCATAGGATAATTTGGTACTTTTAACGGTTCGTGTAGGGATATCTCTTCCCATAACATCCTTTCCGTTAGCACCTCGATCTTCTGGAATTAAACGAGCTAATAAATCACCTTTTTTAACTTCACAAATGGTGTTTAATTCATGATAATTAACCGAACCATCTTCATTGTGCTTCGGCTTTAATGACGGATTTGTATTGAAGAAGTATTCAATCTTCGCATCCCGACCAATGACAGGCTGTTTTCCAACAGCGAATACGTAATCAGTTGCATATAAATGCTCTTCAATAAAAGATACGATGGCATCTTGACTGATACCATATATAACTCCTCTTTTGTTCAGTTCTGCTAAAATATCTTTGGCATTAATTTTAGGACCTTTAAAAGAAGCCGGGAAAAACCGGCAAGTTACTTTCATTTTATCAAGACTAATCTTGGTAAACATCATTTCAGAGAATTCCAAGTCAGGACAAACACCTAAATCCATGGTGTTTTCTTCCTCACCGGAAATAAACTCTTTAAAAGCAAATTTGTCATACGCATTAATCTCATGTGCAGACAAATAATCCTCTGCTTCTTTCACCGAAAGGGGTGCTCCGCCTTCCTTCGGTGGATAGAAATGACAAATAGCGTTTGAGTCGCATATCTCTATTCGGATGTATGCATTTAATTGACTCATTGTTCCTAACCCCCATCAAGAATCCGTAAGAATATTCATGTACGGTCCCATCTTTTTTCTCATCTTCAGTAAAGCTTTTGTATGAAGCTGGGAAACTCTTGATTCCGATACTTCCATAACTTTAGCAATTTCTTTCAGATTTAAGTCTTCGTAGTAATAGTATACTATAACGGCCTTTTCTTTCTCCGTTAATAGTTCAAGTGATTCTGCAAGCATCTTGGATAATTCATCCTTAGAAATTGATTCTTCAGGTTGGATAAAATGAGAATTGCTCATGGAATTATCCATTACAGGTTCATTACCGGCATCCATAAACTCGTTTAAGGAAACAAGATTTGTAACCTTCATTTGAGACTGCCAGTCAGTATATTCCTTATTGGAAAGTCCTAATTCTTCTGCGATTTCATCATCGCTGGCAGCTTTACCGGTACGAGCCTCCACGTTTTTGGAAGCTTCATCAATTTTCTTTTGCTTTTGTCGAATGGTACGTGGAATCCAATCCATTTTACGGATTTGATCTAAAATAGCACCTTTAATTCTTAAACTGGCATATGTTTCGAACTTTACATCCTTGGACAAATCATATTTATCAATGGCATCGATTAATCCAAAGACACCGTAACCGACTAAATCATCGTATTCAACGTTGCTGCCTAAATACATATTCATTTTACCGGCAACAATTTTCACAAGTGGTGCGTATTCAACAATGATTTTTTCGCGAAGTTCTGCAGTGGGCTTTTTGGAATAATCATCCCACATTTTTTTTCGCATAGCATCATTCATAAGGTTTCACCCGGGGATTATTCGTCAAGCTCATCCTCTTCGTCTTCTTCTGCAGATTCTTCAGGTGATTCCTCTGCTTCAGATTCTAAAATCCCCACATCCTTTTCGTTTTTTAAAGCAAGATTCATTATGATATAGGCGATGTAACCAACTACATAGAATATAATAATGCTGAAAAATAGTCGTTTTAGAAAAACACTAAACTCCACTCCTAAGTATAGGTTAATAACTACAGTAATTGCCGCTGCGATTAATGTAATCAACAATGGCAGTATTTTAAGTTTTGAATCTTTGTTATCCATAATAAATCTTTCCGGAGTTAAATGGTCTTTACATCCTTTCCGACCGCCTTTATTAAATAACTACCATCTTCGCTATATAATTCAACAGTTCGTCCGAAATTCAAGCCACAATCCTCTGATACAAGTCTGATACCTAATTGTTTTAGCTTATCCCTACTGGCCTGAGCGTTTTTTTCGCCTACGTTAATAGATGAAGCATTCCCCCCGCTCATAGCAAACATTTTAGCGCCGCCTGCAATTTTGGCAACCATTCGGGTCTTACTGGCACCGGCTGCAATCATGTCGTCATATAATTTTTGTATTCCGGTATCGGCAAATTTAGCAATATTACTGTTGTTTCGTATTGCAGTACTATCCGGTAACATTATGTGAGCCAAACCTGTAACTTTTGAAACGGGATCGTATAATGCGATTCCGATACAAGAGCCCAATCCAATTGTTGTTAGATTGTCCGGCGGCTTACAAATTTTAAGATCTGCCATACCGACCTTAATCATCTGTCCCATGCACGTCTCCCCTTCTCAATTAAATTGGAACTCCTAAGGCACTTAATATCTTAGCATAAGAATCGCCTTCGGGCATCAAAATAAAGTAACCACTAATTCCTAAATCATCGCCAATCTCTGTCTTGATGATTAATGCATTATCACTAACCATACCAAACTGAATGGCAGGAACTGAAAGAATTGCACCAGCCATATCTACGGCAACGTAAGGAATCGTTGGTGTAATTGTCAAATTAGTTAAACCGGATAAAGCATTCAAATAAGCACCAGCAATAATATTACCGATTTCTTTGACTGCGGATAAATCCATTTCATCGAAATCTTCCATATATTCTGGATCTCTCATCATCATGCGGTTAACCAAATGGTGAGCAGATGGTAAATCCAATAAAAACATCATGCTTCCGGTAATGTCAGTTTCAACACCTAACATTATACCAACAATGATATCTTCTTCGGAACCAATAATACCACCGATTTTTTCAACCGGTGTAAGGTCAACCATCGGTACACTCATATCGACTTTCAAAGAAAGCATATTGGCGATGGCTGTTGTTGCATTGCCGGCGCCAATATTACCGATTTCTTTGAGGACATCAATATATTTATCATTAATTTCTTCTACACTGATATCTGACATAATAAAACCTCTTAGGATACAGCAACTTCATCAACAATAGAATTGATTTCGAAGATGGAAATAAGTTCATCTCCGCTCTTGCCGATTCCGTTAATGTATGTATTTCCTTGTTTCTTGGAATTCTGAGCACTACGATCGATCTCAGATTCGCCAAGAGAAATAACTTCTTTTACTTCATCTACTAAAATACCTACAAGTCCCTGGAGCTCTAATTTTAAAATGATGATACGAGATTGATTTGTAATAACATCCTCTCCTAATCCCATTTTATTTCTAGCACTCATAACTGGTACAATCTCACCACGAAGATTGATGATTCCAGGATAATAAGAAGGTGCCTTTGGTACTCTAGTAATTTTTTGCATACGAACGATGTTATCAACTAAAGAAATGTTAATACCATACTGTTCACTGCCTATTTTTACGACGATGTATTGGATTTTCTCCTCTTCCGTCATATCTAATTCATTTGCCATGGTATAACCTCCCTTAAATCAAAGTATTCACATCAATAATCAAAGCAACTTCACCATCACCAAGGATAGTAGCACCTGAGATAAGTTTATTGTTTTCAATTACCTTACCAAGTGACTTAATAACGATTTCCTGCTGTCCCATTAGGTTATCTACAACAAGTCCTGCGTAACTGTCGCCCTTCTTTACAACTACAACTGTAAGGTTTTCAGGCTCTTCCTCTCTAGGCTCGCAATCAAGTAACTGATCCAAACGAATGATAGGAATAACAAGACCTCTTAAATGGATAACTTCCTTTGCTTCTACATATTTGATATCGTTAATAGAAATATCTTCGATATTCATGATGCTTCCCAAAGCAATTGCGTATTTTTCGTCTCTGATTTCTACCATCAAAGCCTGAATAATAGCAAGTGTTAATGGAAGTCGAACGGTAAAGGTTGATCCCTGACCAAGAGTAGATTTAACTTCTACATCTCCGCCTAAAGCTTCAATATTTGACTTAACTACGTCAAGACCAACGCCTCGACCGGAAATATCGGTAATCTGTTTTGCCATTGAGAAAGAAGGCATAAACAAGAAATCGATAATTTCTTTTTGTGAAAGGGTTTCAGCTTCTTCTTCAGAAACGATTCCTCTTTCAATAGCTTTTTGCAATACTCTTTCTGTATCAATTCCGCCACCGTCATCTCCAACCTGAATAATAACGTTGTTGCCTTCCTGGAAAGCGTTTAAGAAGATAGAACCTTCCTCAGGCTTTCCTGCAGCTTTACGTACTTCAGGAGATTCAATACCGTGGTCGGCTGAGTTACGAAGTAAGTGCTGTAAAGGATCACCAATCTGATCTACTACAGTACGATCTAACTCTGTTTCCTCACCAGTCATAACTAATTCCATTGGCTTGTTTAACTTTCTAGACAAGTCACGAATCATACGAGGGAATTTGTTAACGGTGCTTTCAATAGGAACCATTCGAACCTTCATAACAGATTCGTGAAGGTTTGTAGTGATTCTCTCTAAGTATTCAATTTGTTCCTGCAGACTCTGTGAATCGTAATCAGCACCAGACGCTTCAGAAGCACTGATAGAAACGATAGAGTTCTTAGCAATAATAAGCTCAGACACCTGATTCATTAATGCATCTAACTTTTCAATATCTACACGTACTGTACGGGCAGTTACAGGTTTGTTTGCAGCCTTCTTAGCTGCAGGTGTAGTAGCCTTTGCATCAGCTTTTGCAGTTGGCTTTGCTGAAGCTACAGCAGGAGCCTTCTCTTCTACCTTAGGCTCTTCCTTTGGAGCTTCTTCTACAGGCTTTTCATACATCTCAGCAGTTACTTTATCAAGATCTACTGCTTCAACTTCAGATACTGCGCTAACAGCAGCTTTAATAGCCTCTACATCAGATGAGTTAGAACTCATAATGCAACTAAATGCCAAATCAAATTTTTCATCTTCAATATCCTGTGAAGCCGGATCATAGTGAAGAATTTCACCAAAGTCCTCTAATGCTTTAAATACAAGGAATGCACGAGCTGCTTTTAATAAGCATTCTTTTTGAATATGAACGGTCATTCCATAAATAATCAAGCCGGATTCTTGAGCTTCACGGATCTTCGAGATGTCATTTTCGTCAATTTTTAAAACTTTGAAGTGATCTTTTCCGTTAGGATCTTCACTTCCGCTGGAAGCTTCTGCAGGAGCTTCTTCCTTAGGAGCTTCTTCTTTGGCTTCTTCCGCTTGTGCAGGAGCTTCATCGTTTCCACCGTCAAGGTATGCATTTAACTTTTTGATGAGGACTTCATTATCTTCTGTTCCTTCATCTGAAGTGGATTTTACGGTTTCCAAATATGCTTCAATAGCATCCAAACAGTTAAATAAAAGGTCAATCATTTCGCTGTTAACCTTAATGTTGTCGTTACGGACTTCGGAAAAAACGTTTTCCATATCATGGGTTAAATGCTGCATACGCTTAAAGCCCATTGTACCTGCCATACCCTTTAATGAGTGAGCAGCACGGAATATTTCATTAATAGTGTCTTTGTTTTCAGGCTCATTCTCTAGGACCATAATATTGTCGCTTAGAGCCTGAATGTGTTCGCTAGTTTCGTCGATAAAGATATCGAGGTATTGACTTACATCCATCTTTTAGACCCCCAGTTTCTTTGTTATTGCTTTTGAAATTTCGGTAATCGGAGCCGATTCGTCGGACAGACCTGCTTGGTCCGCCGCCTTGGGCATACCATACACAACACAGGTATCTTCACTTTGGGTAATACAATAAATATTCTTTTTTGTACCGAGTTCCGTAATACCGTTCGTTCCATCGCTTCCCATACCAGTTAAGACTACGCATAAAACGTTTTTAATTGGTAATTCTGCAATAGAATGAAATGTTACATCTGCACAAGGTTTTAAGTTGTTTACAGCTGGAGCATCAGATAAAGAACAAATCATTTTACCGGATGGATTTGTTTTAATCTCTAAGTGTTTGCCACCTGGAGCAATGTAAACATAATCATCTTTTAACACTTCTTTGTCTTCAGCTTCTTTAACAGTCAGATTTGATGTTTCGTTAATGCGTTCAGCTAAGGATGCCGTAAAACCTTTTGGCATATGCTGTACAATAACAACGGGAACATGCAATCCGCTAGGCAACATTGGAATACAAGTTCGCAATGCTTGAGGTCCACCAGTAGAGGAAGCAATGGCAAGTAAATCAAATTTACCACTCACACTATGCTTTGGCTTAGGAGCCGGTGTAGGTGTGGGAACCACTACTTCTTTCTTGATAGGCTCTTTTGCGGGTGTAGACTTTGAAATTGCCTTCACGTTAGATGAAGCTGCTACATTCAATGCCCGCTTTAGTTCAACTGTAAAGGATTCTCGCTCATGAGGAGACAAGTGAAACGGTCGAACAACAAATTCAACAGCACCATTATCAAATGCCTTTACTGTCATTTCACGGTCTTCTTTTACCGCTGCAGAAATTGCGATAATAGGAATGGTGTTCCCAGAATCTTTCAAATTCTTCATAACGGTAAGGCCGTCCATTCTCGGTAATGAGACATTCATGGTTATGACGTCAAAACTGCCGAATTCAGAAATTCTTCGATATGCACTCTGCCCATCAGAACAAATATCAACAACTTCGAACCCTTGTATGGAATTGATTATATCACACATGAGCTTTCTCATGAGTGCAGAGTCATCCACAACTAAAACTCGATACATCTCT
>JAILMB010000067.1 GCA_024692825.1 Lachnospiraceae bacterium
CCTTACTGTAAAAAAGCATCATAGGAATTGCTCCTGCCAAAGGAAGCAACACCACGTAAGCCGCAACCACATATGGGTGAATATAACCTAACATTCCACAGGCAAACTCAACCACAAACCATATTGCTGTAAATATTCCAATCGTAATAAAATCCTTTGCTGCTAATTTTTTTGTTTCCATTTCATCCTCCATTTTTTATGCTATTTTCCAACTAACTGCCTGTTTTCTTCCACTGACAAAATTCTTATAAATTCCATCCTGTTTCATAAGTTCATCATGCTTACCCTGCTGAACAATCTTACCTTGATCAATAACTACAATCTGATCCGCATGTCTTACTGTCTTAAGTCTATGGGCTATCATAATAATTGTCTTTTCTCTGGTTAAATTCTCAATTGCGACTGTAAGCTCTTTTTCATTTTCAGGATCCACATTTGCAGTGGCTTCATCAAGAATAATGATTGGCGCATCCTTCATAATTGCTCTTGCTATTGCAATTCTTTGTTTCTCTCCACCTGAGAGAGTAGCTCCGCCTTCACCAACAATAGTCTCATATCCATCTGGAAGACTCATAATAAAATCATGACAACACGCTTTTTTTGCTGCTGCAATCACATCCTCCATAGAAGCCTCCGGTCGACCAAATCGAATATTGTTCGCAATGGTATCTTCGAAGAGATATACCCTCTGGAAAACAAAGCTAAAATTCTCCATCAACGAGTCGAAACTATATTCTTTTACATCTCGTCCGCCAAGAGTTACTTTTCCAGAATTTACATCCCAGAATCTGGCAATCAAGGAAGTAATCGTTGTTTTTCCACCACCGGAAGGCCCAACAATTGCTGTTGTAGTCTTCTCTTTTATATCAAGTGTTACATCATCGATAATTGTCCTGTTTTCATAGGCAAAACTTACATGCTCCAAATGAATATCTCTGTTTTCAGGGTGAATGTCTTCACCATTAATATCCATTTGCTCAATGGAACGAATCTCGTCAACAAGATCAACCCCCCTGCCTATAATTCTGAGCAAAGCCGTGTATACGCCTGCTAAATCCAATGCTTCAAATATCATAAAGGAACACAATAGCATGGTTATGGTATACGTAAGTTCCATAGTTCCTGTCAGGTAAAAATAAATGGATGCGCCCGCAATCACAACACCAATTAATTTGCATATAAGCATCTGAACACCTACTGCTGGTATTGCTGCAATCTCTGCGCTGATATCTGCTTTTGTCTTTCGTTCAATTGCTTTGGATAGTTTGGTATTACTATTTGAAATAATATTATAATTTCTAATTTCAGCTATTCCCTGGATAAATTCCAAGACCACGCCTACCATATCCTTGTCGGCTTCTATCTTTTCATACGCTACTTTTTCCACGCTATGATTTGTATACTTATTGAAAAAGAAGAATATCAAAATGCCGATTACCGAAATAATTCCAATTCTCACGTCAAAGAAAAACATTCCGATTCCAATTACTGCAGTTGTGATACTTCCCTGAAGGACCATCATAATTGCCCTCGTTGCTATATCTCCAACCTGCTCAAGAGTATTTGTAGTGACAGATGTAATATGTCCAAGGCTTGTATCATTAAAATAACCCATAGGAAGATATCTTAAATGCTCACCAATCTCTACCCTTTTTTCCGCACAGGTATTGTAACCTGCTTCTGTCTGCAACATCTGGGAAAATCTGTTTACAATCATCTTTCCCACAGTACTCACAAGCATAAATCCCATTACTACAATAAACGTATTTGTGGTAATCTCTTTATTCACTACCGCATTTATAGCAAAAAACGCTGCCGGAATTTTCATTGCACCCAAAATAGCATCTAGTACTCCAAGCACTACTGATTTATACAGTTTTGCCCTGTCTGTCGGATTACAAAAATCAAAAAATTTGCGAAGCATATCAAGCATTTGCAGCCTCCTTCCTATCCATCGATGCATCTAAAGAATCTGAATCATCATCCTTTACCATGGTGTGTGCCTCCCACATCTTTCTATAAAGTATACTGTTAGAAAGCAGCTTTTCATGACTACCTGTTGCCTCTACATTTCCATCATTGATTAGAAAAATCTTATCTGCATCCTGAATAGTGGAGAGTCTGTGAGCGATAACAATCAAGGTCTTACCCTGCACCAGTTTTGCCACACTGGCCTGAACTAATGCTTCGTTTTCAGGATCTGTATATGCTGTTGCCTCATCTAAGATGACAACCGGTGCATTTTTAAGCATTGCTCTTGCGATACAGATTCGCTGTCTCTCTCCTCCTGATAAATGGCCACCAGCTCCGCCAACGACTGTATCATAGCCATTTTCAAGATTTGTTATAAACTCGTGACATCCTGATGCCTTCGCCGCATTTATAACTTCTTCGTCTGTTGCACCTTCTTTTCCCAAACGGATATTTTCCATAACCGTCATATCAAAAAGATAATTATCCTGTGCCACATAGGCGATCTGACCTGCATAATAATCAAGTGGTAATTCTTTTATATCTATGCCACCATAGGTAATTACTCCTTCATCCACATCCCACAAAGAATCAATAAGTCTTGCTATGGTACTCTTGCCAGAACCAGATGGACCAACAAAAGCATTGACTTCTCCCTGCTTTATCTCCATATCAATTCCATGAAGAATTTCTTTATCTTTATAGGAGAACTTTACTCCTTTTAATTCTATGTCTGAGCCAACTGGATTCTTTTTCAGTGTCTCTGGTCGAACCATATCCTTTCTCTCGATAATCTCCGTTACTTCACCAAAAATTGTCTGCATTTTCATAATGTCATCCATATATGAAAATGCTGTAACTAGTGGCGTTATTAGACCTGCCGATAAAATAATGCAGGTAATGAAGCTTTCCGGAGTCAGACTTCCATTTTTCACCAAAAGAAGACCCACAGGTAAAACTCCTAAG
>JAILMB010000069.1 GCA_024692825.1 Lachnospiraceae bacterium
TCTGCATTTATATTTGATAAAAATGCCGATTGCGGCAAAAATATTAAATAAGCAATTGAAATCTGCATAAAATATATTTTGAAGATGTGGGACTAAGGAATGCCCGTCTGTCTTTTAGGCAGATTGAAGAAACACATATCTTGGAAAATATTATTTATAATGAGTTGAGATTCAGAGGATATCAGGTAGATGTGGGGACTGTAGAATCGAGAGAAAGAGACAGTAAGGGAAAAGAAATCCGCGTGCAGCGTGAGATTGATTTTATAGCCACATTGGGCAGTAAAAAGTATTATATCCAGTCTGCGTATTCTATTTCTGATAAAGAGAAATATGAGCAGGAAACGCTTTCATTCAAAAAAACAAATGATTCATTTAAGAGAGTAATTATTGTAGAAAAGAGTATGAAACCTCGTTATGATGATAATGGTTATCTGATGATGGGGGTTAAAGAATTCCTGCTTGATGAAAACAGCCTGGCAATTTGAAACCATCGTTGGTTACCTTAAAAAGTGCACGTCGAGACAGTATGCTATTGTCCAAACTTCATGAAGCAAAACACCATATCAACGTAAAGGTGGATATGTTTTCGCTATTCTATCTGAGGTTCGTAAATAAAAATGCCGGTATCGATGAACATTTCTGGACCAATATAGGAAAAACAGGCAAAAAGATTGCTTGGTTCGGATATGCCTTTGAACAGGTGTGCTTAAATCATATTCCGCAAATTAAAGCCAAGCTTGGCATATCTGGAATATTAAGTAACTCATATGCGTGGAGTAGGAAAGCATTTACAGATTCCGATGGAAATGAATGGGAAGGCGGACAGAATGGCAATGTTCAGAGCATCGGAAAAAACAAGGAAAGATTTAAGATGCACATTTGCTCCTTAACTACAAAAAAATGACAATTAGGGAGCAAAAATAAATACTAATATTCATCGAAGTCATTATAATGACCTCAAAAAAGGAGGTATATTATAATGAATCAGGAAACAGCAAATTACATCATGCAGAGGATGTCCAAGTATTTGGATAACAGCCAGATGATCAAGCTGAAGGATACTTTGGATGAATCACTGAGGCGGCCTGAGGATGGGATTTTGGAAAAGAGTTCACAGGAACTTCTTTGATAAAGGTAATATAAGAGGATAAAAATGAATCCGTTTCCGTCTTAACAAAATATACTCAAAGTAAAAAGAGGTGTGAAAAATGGAGAAAAAAATTAGGGTAACAACATTATTTTTGGTAATACTACTTGCGATTATCGCACTGTATTATCCAAATACTGTAAAAGCAGCCGAGGTAATAGACGGCTTTCATGGAGGAAGTGGGACGGAAGATGATCCTTACCAGATAGCAACAGTAGAGGAATTCGAGATTTTAAGGGGAAATTTAAACGTAGATGATGGATACGATCATACGGATTTTTATGACACGTATTTTGTCTTAACAAATGATATCGCGTATGACAGTTCCAAACAGATTAGTGCTCCGCAACTAGGATTGGCCAAATGTAAGATTGATGGAAATGGTCACACAGTCAGTGGCATAACATCCAACGGAAAATCTTTGTTCAACCGTGTAAATGAAACTGAGATTACAAATATTATATTTAAAAATTGCAATCTTAAGAATACACCGCTCCTGGCGAAAGATATTTTTGGTGGTAAATTATCAAATATTATTTTTTCAAACAGTAAGGTAAGTTTTAATAACCGGAATAAAAAAGACTTTAGCGATGAGTCCAATTATGGAAGCCAGTTACACTACGGTGGGCTTGTAAACTGGGTTTATGATACGAAAACAGAAATAGTAAATGTAAATATTAGTATGAGTATCAAGGGCACAGGTGTCTATGGCATGCTTTATGGAAATTACAGAGGAAATGCAACCGGCATCAATACGGCAGGGACACTCAATGCAGCAATACTTTATGTGGAAGAGAATCAAGCGGTAAGCTGCATCGGAGGTATGTTCGGCAATATTGAAGGAACGGTTAACAATTCTGTTAATAATGCAAAAATTACTGTTTCATTACCAAATAAAAAAGTAGGCTGCAGTATTGCTGGTATCTCCGGAAGCGGAAGCTACCCATTAGAAGGTGAAAAAACCGGCAGCAGATATTATAATTGTAAAAACCAGGGAGCGATTAAGGCAACCACCGAATGGAAAAATAAAGAAAGATTATTTGTAAATATTGCAGGAATTACCGCAGGTTTTACGGATGGAGATATTCAAAGTTGTTCTAACTCCGGAAACATTACCGCTCCTTTTTCAGAAGGCATAGCCGGAATCACAAATACCGCATACGGAAAAATTTCTAAATGCAGTAATTCCGGAAAGATTACAGGTGTGGATACAAAAAAAGTGGCAGGAATCGTTAACTGGGCTTATAAGGATGTGAAAAGCTGCACGAATTCCGGCGCTATTAAAAATTCTGCCAGTATGATTCACTATGATAGTGATAGCAATGCAGCAGGTATCGTGAACTCTGTTGATCCTGAATATAGAAATGTAAAAATCCGCGATTGCAAAAATAAAGCTAAAGTGACGGCTGTCAATAAACGTTATCACGCCTCTGGTGCAGCAGGTATCGTAAATAACATTGGTCAGACGAAAGAATATCATAGTACTGTCTACAAATGCAGCAATTCCGGAACAATTTCTGGTGACGGCAGCTCTTCAGGAATTATATGTTCTTCCGGCAATTGGGAGGTGGAAAAAGGAAAGAATGTCATTAAATCCTGCACAAACACTGGGAAAATTTATACAAGAGGTGGCGAAAAGAAACCTGGAATCTGTGGTTATGCAGTCAATACTACGATTAAGGGATGCAAAAATAGAGGAAAGATAATAAAAAA
>JAILMB010000101.1 GCA_024692825.1 Lachnospiraceae bacterium
TGTCCAGAAGTAGACCAAACAATTAGAAAGTATCATCCTGAGATTATCATTCTTAACTGTTGTGAAGCAACTACACCGCTCGGCAGATTGATCATGAACTTGTCCGATGTCGAGAAGGCGTGCCAGGCAGCCCCACAAGCTATTGTGGTTGCTTCTCATTTGAACAGTGTCAATCACGCCTTGCTTACTCGAAAAGATATTATTGAGTTCGCGAATGAAAAAGGTCTTTCAGGGATTCGAGTTCCCGAAGACGGGGAACGTATAGCTTTATAAATTCCAGTTTGATAAACGGCTGATCCAAAGTCTGGTGTGGGATGCCATCAGCAGATATGTGTATACTGCTCTGCAGGGCGGTTCCATTATGCAAGGGTGGGCAAATGATGATCGCATGATGATATCATGCTGCAACGACGGGACAAGGCCGGTAATCTTTAAGATCGAGCGCATTGATATTCCTGAGAATAATGAGGAACAAGAGTGGCTGTCAAAGCAGGATTTTCCTAATTAAGCTTCAGCGTGATGGTCGCGGTTATAGCACGATTCATGCTGTAAGAGGAATTATCCGTCCTGCATTTCAAATGGCAGTAGATGATGATTTAATCGTAAAAAATCCATTTGAATTTGAACTGGGAACGGTAATTGTAAATGACAGCGAAAAGCGAGAAGTATTGTCAGAAAAAGATGAAGCAAGGTTTCTTAACTTTGTAAAAGAGGATAATCATTACAGCAAATACTATGATGGCTTTTTCATTCTTTTTAAGACAGGTCTTCGTATTTCAGAGTTTTGTGGAATTACAGTTCGTGATTTGGATTTTGACAATGAGGTGATTAATATTAATCACCAGCTACAGCGGACTCGAGACATGAAATATGTAATTGAGTCTACCAAGACCACCTGTGGAACCAGAAAGCTCCCGATGACACCAGAAGTAAAGGAAGCATTTCTTCGTATTCTATCCAATCGTAAAAAACCAAAGCGAGAGCCAATCGTAGATGGACATGGCGGATTTCTCTTTCTTGATAAGAACGAGAAGCCGATGGTTGCACTGCATTGGCAGAAGTATATGAAGTTTGCAAGAGACAAGTATAACCGAAATCATCCATTACAGTTGCCACCGATTACACCGCATATTTGCAGACATACCTATTGTAGTAATATGGCAAAGATGGGCATAAGCCCTAAGACTCTGCAGTATCTGATGGGGCATGCGGATATTAGTGTGACGCTAAATGTGTATACACACTTAGGACTCGAAGATGCGAAAGCAGAACTAGAGCGATTGCTAGAAGCTAAAAATGAGATAAAAAAGCGTGATTTTTGCGAAAAACCTGCACAAAATTCTCAAAAAACAGCCGTCTAGCCTGCTAGAATACAAGCTTTCTTTGTAACCCATTTTTAACCCAATTGCCCGAAAAAACATGGGAAAATATGAGATTTTTTGAGAAGAAAGTGAAATTTCAAGTAAAATTGCACAAAGGTCGAAAAGTCAGGATTTATAAGGCTTTGAGAAGATTTGAGGAGATAAAATCAGTATGATAAAGGTGTTATTCATCTGCCACGGCATGGTATTAACCAATGGATAGAAATCCTTTATTTTCAAGCATTTGACGGAAGAAAGAATTGAATTTACAACTAGTTTACAACTTTTAAAATTGCTACGATACGATTAAAGATAATATTTTAAATTGAAGAGGCGTGAATCCTTGCTCAACCACAAAGGTGGTCTGAAAGAGTGATGACGTCTCTTTTTTGTTTTGTTTTTTAATATTTAACCGGGAGTTTAGTGACATGAATCGATAGTGGCTATAGAATGTTATGATAGATGTACGATTCTTGTTGCATTTTAACACGCTAATGTAGGATAATAACGGGAGGAGATTATCCACCATATATTTATGATTAGGGGAATAAAATGAAAATTAGAGTATTTATAGCAGATTCAGATCAGAGATTTTATAATGAAGTCATTAATCGTTTGAGAATGACATATCTTAATGAATTTGAAATTCGATATTTTACCCAGGCAGAATTATTAACAGAAGAATTAAAAATCCATCAGCCGGATGTTCTTTTGGTTTCAGAAGAAATACTTGGAACAACCAGTTTTAAAACATATACCAGAACGAAATTTGCTGTGCTTACATCACAGCAATTAGAAACCTGTGGAGGTTTTCCTGCGATTTGCAAATACCAGACACCGGAAGTGTTATGTAAGGAAATTGTGAACTTATTTTCCGAACTTGGAAATGAGGAAAAAGAGGAAAATTCGAAACGTGCTAAGATTATTTCTTTTTATGGATTGTCAGGTGGAGTGGGTTCGTCTACTATGGCTGCTTCTCTTGCAAAGAAACTGGCAAAAGACGGTCATTCTGTACTTTACTTGAATTTGGAAAGTCTTTCTTCTACGGAAGCATTTTTCCCTCAGTCTGAAACTGAGGTTGGAAGTTTTGATGAAGTTTTACTTGCTTTAAAAGTCCGGGGAATGGATTTTGAGTCTAAGGCTTCAGGCGTTATGCAGCAAGATCCTTCAGGGGTTAGATTCTTCCTTTCTGAATCAAGTTTTATTGATATGCTTGATTTAAATCAAAAGGATACAGACAGTCTATTAAAAGAATTCGTAGATATGAGAGAGTTTGAATATATTGTCATAGATGGTGACTTTTATTTTGATGGTAAAATGCGTGCAGTATGTAGAAGAAGTAACCATATATTTTTCGTTACCAAAAATGAAGATATGTACATATACAAAATGAACCGTTTTTTAGAATCGCTACCTTCTTTTGAAGAGCGTGAAAATGATCGAATGGATATTCAAAGCAAAGCATTTTTGATTTATAACTTTGCAGATGATTTGACAGCTGAAAATCCGAATTTTCCGGAAACAATTCATATAAAAACATGCGATAACAAGAACCCTAAAACTGTTTCTGATGTTTTGGCAGATTCAGGAGAGTTTTCAAGACTAGCAGAATTGGTGGATTAGATTGGAGATAAATATGAATATGATTCAAAAAATCCATGATACTGTTATAGAAAATGGAAATATAACGAGATTATCGGATTCAGAATTAATAAATCTTATATCGGCAATCACAACAGATATGACGATGGATATGCATCTTTCTGTATCAAAAAAAGCAGAATTAATCAATCGTGTATTCAGTTCATTTCGTGGTCTGGGTATTTTGGACTCCATTATGGAGGATCGAAGTATTACGGAAATCATGATAAATGGAATGGAAGATATCTATATTGAAAAAGAAGGCCGGGTAGAGAAGACAGATTATCGATTTGGAAGTGAAAAAGAACTGAATGATTTAATTCAGAAAATAGTTCGAGATGCAGGTAGGGAAGTTAATCAGGCAAATCCTATTGTGGATACTAGATTATATGACGGCTCTCGTGTTAACATTGTTCTTCCACCTATTTCATTGACCGGTCCGGTGGTAACCATTCGTCGGTTTCCGGAACATCCTATGACAGTGGAACAGTTGATTAGTTTAGGTACCATTACTCCACATGCTGCATATTTCTTGGAGAATATGGTGCGCGCAAAATACAATATTTTTGTCAGTGGTGGTACGGGTTCCGGAAAAACTACTTTTTTAAATGCGTTATCAGACTTTATCCCGAAGGATGAAAGAATTATTACCATTGAAGATTCAGCAGAATTACAGTTGAAGGGAATCGATAATCTGATTAGTATGGAAACCCGTAATGCGAATGCATCGGGAGTTGGAAGTGTGGAAATCCGTGACTTGATTCGTACGTCTCTTCGTATGCGCCCGGATAGAATCATAGTAGGAGAAGTACGTGGACCGGAGGCTTTAGATATGCTTCAGGCCATGAATACAGGACATGATGGTAGTCTTTCTACCGGACATGCTAATTCCACAAAAGATATGCTGAATCGTCTGGAAACCATGGTTTTGATGGGGGCTGATTTACCACTTGCGGCTATTCGACAGCAGATTGCATCTGCGGTTGATATCATCGTTCATCTTTCAAGACAAGTGGATCATACCAGAAAAGTTATGGAAATTGTGGAAGTGACCGGGTATGAGAATGGTGAGATACAGACTCATACACTGTTTGAGTTTAAAAAGAACAACGAAAAATCCAGCCACAATCATATCGAGGGAAATCTGGAAAAGGTTGGACGTCTGATTTCTAAGACGGATAAATTAGATATGAATATACAGAGGTAGTTGAGTGAAGAAACGAAAAGAACCGCAATATGTAAAATCATATTTGAATGAAGATGTGACCAATTATCATGTGTATTATTTACCAGTAAAATGGAAATGGCTTATTCGAATAGTGGCTTTTTTGGTCGCAGCAGTTATCGGATATATTTTCTACGGTGGAATGTTTACGGATGCATATGGATATGCAACACAGAAAACAGTTATTTCCAATACGATAGTAATGGTTTTATTTGGTGTTATAGGAGCATTACTTATAGTGCCGATGGTAGAAAAGAATGTTTTGGAAAAAAGAAAGCGTCAGCTTCGAATGCAATTTCGAGATTTGGTAGATTCTCTGGTTTCATCCATTAATTCTTCTAGTACAACGGCTCAGGCATTTCAGGATGCAAGAAGAGATTTGGCATTCCAATATTCTGACAGTGATTTTATTATTCAAGAACTGGATATTATTAATCATGGTGTTGATAATAATGTTCGATTAGAGGATTTGCTGGAAGATTTTGCTACTCGCTCTGGAGATTCCGACATAAAAAGTTTTTCGAATGTTTTTGCTATCAGTAATGAAAAAGGTGGAGACATTAGAGAAATACTGAATAAGACAAGAACAATTATAAATGATAAGATTATTATTCAGGAAGAGATTGAAACCGTAGTAGCAGCCCCCAAAATGTGGCAAAACTTTATGTTGATTGCACCGGTTGTTTTAACAGCCTTGATAAAGTA
>JAILMB010000102.1 GCA_024692825.1 Lachnospiraceae bacterium
TTTTTAAAGAAATCGAAAAGGAGCGGCTGCCCGCTCCCTTTCATCTTGAGGAAATATGGAACACAATTTCGTTACGAAAAAATCATGCGCTAAAATTTCTCCGTAAGACGAAAGAATGTATATGTTAATGAGCGCTTCTAAGGAGTCACTCTTATTTCTCGCTCATTACAGTTGTAAGTATAGCATGTTAAAGGACACAAAAAGGACACATCGAAATGTGTCCTTTTAAATTGGATTGTATTTATTTTAGTACAATCCATTCTTTCTTAACTTATACAGGATAAGCACCGTTTTCTGTATCAGCCTTCGCAGGATCTACATGAGTCTGCTGAGCCTGACGATACTTAAAGAATTCTGTTGCAACCTGTGGGAATAATGCATATGACAATACATCTTCTTCCTGCTGTTTCCACTGGCTCATCTCTTTTTCAATAGATTCAAGCTGTGGCTCTAATAAGTCTGCAGGACGACAAGTAATTGCATTCTTTGCATCATCGCCTAATACCTTTTCAACGATTTCAGGATTGAAAGGCTTAACTGTCTGACCATACTTACCAAGTAAAATATCCTTTGTTTCGTTGGTGGCTACTTTGTATCTTTCACCCATTAATACGTTAAATACAGCCTGTGTACCAACGATCTGAGATGAAGGTGTAACCAAAGGAGGCTCACCTAAGTCCTTACGAACTCTAGGTACTTCTTCTAATACTTCGTTAAACTTATCTTCTTTTCCCTGTTCTTTCAACTGAGAAAGTAAGTTGGAAAGCATTCCACCAGGAACCTGATAAAGTAAAGTCTTAATATTTACACCTAATACCTTAGGGTTCATAAGACCTGAATCCAAAGCTTCCTGACGCTGAGGAGCAAAGTAATCAGCAATTTCAGCCAAAAGTCCCTGATCTAATCCTGTGTCATAGGAAGTACCCTTGAAAGCTTCAACCATAACTTCAGTTGCTGGCTGAGAAGTACCAAGTGCAAATGGACTCATAGCTGTATCAATAATATCACATCCTGCTTCAACAGCCTTCATATATGTCATTGAAGCTACACCAGAAGTGTAATGTGTATGTAATTCGATAGGAAGTGCAGTTGAGCTCTTTAATGCGCGAACCAATTCGTCTGCCTTCTGAGGAACTAAAAGTCCAGCCATATCTTTGATACAAATAGAATCAGCACCCATGTCTTCGATTTTCTTAGCCATGGTTGTCCAATAATCTAATGTATAAGCATCACCTAAGGTATAAGACAATGCAACCTGTGCATGTCCTTTTTCCTTATTACATGCCTTTACCGCTGTTTCAAGATTTCGAATATCATTTAAGCAGTCAAAAATACGAATGATATCAATACCATTTGCAATAGACTTCTGAACGAAATATTCTACTACATCATCTGCATAAGGCTTGTAACCTAAAATATTCTGTCCACGGAATAACATCTGAAGCTTCGTATTCTTAAATCCATCACGAAGTTTACGTAATCTATCCCAAGGATCTTCCTTTAAGAATCTGAGGCAAGAATCAAATGTAGCTCCACCCCAGCACTCTACTGCGTTATATCCAACCTGATCCATTTTATCAATGATCGGTAACATCTGCTCTGTTGTCATACGAGTGGCAATCAAAGACTGATGTGCATCACGAAGAACGGTCTCAGTAATTTTTACCGGTTTTCTTTCTTCTGCCATTTTATTTCTCCTTTATCTAAATTAAACTCCGAAAATCGCCATAAATACACCTGCCGCAACTGCTGTACCAATTACACCTGCTACGTTAGGTCCCATAGCATGCATCAAAAGGAAGTTTGTAGGATCTGCTTCCGCACCAACCTTCTGAGAAACACGGGCTGCCATAGGTACTGCTGATACTCCGGCAGAACCAATCAGTGGATTGATTTTTCCCTTTGTAAGGAAACATAACAATTTACCAAACAATACACCTGCTGCTGTACCGAAGCAAAATGCTACCAATCCTAATATAACGATTTTGATTGTACTCCAGTTTAAGAATGCTTCTGCTGATGTAGATGCACCAACGGAAGTACCAAGTAAAATAACAACGATATACATCAATGCATTACTTGCTGTATCAGAAAGCTGACGAACAACGCCTGACTCTCTAAAGAGGTTACCTAACATAAGCATACCAACCAGTGGAGCTGTTGTAGGTAAAAGTAAACATACAATAATTGTAACAATAATAGGGAATAAAATACGTTCAAGCTTAGATACTGGACGTAAGTTTTCCATATGAATTGCACGTTCTTTTTCTGTTGTTAAAGCCTTCATGATTGGAGGCTGAATAATAGGCACCAATGACATATAAGAATATGCTGCCACGGCAATCGGTCCCATTAAGGCTGACTGTCCTAATTTACCTGCAAGGAAAATAGATGTAGGACCATCTGCTCCACCGATAATAGAAACAGCTGCTGCTGCCTGATCGGAAAAGCCAAGTAAAATAGCCAACAAATATGCTGAGAAGATACCAATCTGCGCAGCTGCTCCTAATAAGAAGCTGATTGGATTGGCAATCAAAGGACCAAAGTCTGTCATAGCACCTACACCCAAGAAAATAAGTGAAGGTAAAATTGACCACTCATCAAGAGTATAGAAGTAATATAAAAGTCCTCCTACCCCGTTAGAGGTTTCTTCCGGTGATGCAATGATATCCGGATAAATATTTACCAGCAACATACCGAATGCAATGGGAACCAAAAGCAACGGTTCATATCCTTTTTTAATAGCCAGATATAAGAATACACAAGCTACAGCAATCATAATGTAATTGCCGACTGTTAAGTTTAAAAAGGCTGTCTGGTGGAGTAGATTGGACAAAGTTTCCAATACGTAACTCATTTATTTGCCTCCCTAATTATGCTTCGTTTAAAGTTGCAAGAAGCGCACCGGCTTCAATCTGAGATCCTTCTGTTACATCAATGCTGGCAACAACACCATCACAAGGAGCAACTACAGGAGTTTCCATCTTCATAACTTCTAAGATAACAACTGGATCACCCTTCTTTACAGAAGCTCCAACGTTTGCTGCAATCTTAAATACCTTACCAGCAGCACCAGCTTCAATCTTAACGCTTCCAGCACCACCTGCAGGTGCAGCTGCTTTCTTAGGTGCAGCCTTTGGAGCTGCTGCAGGAGCACTGCTTGTGCTTCCACCCTTTTCTTCTACTGTTACATCATAAACATTTCCGTTAACGGTAATGGTATAATTCTTCATTTTATTATCCTCCAATATCTTAATATCTACGTTTAATAGAACGAACTACAAAGGAATCTGTAGGTGTTCCAGTTTCACTAGCAATCGCTGCAGCAATAACTGCTACAAGTTCTAAATCATCAGTCTCATCTTCAACCTGTTCTACCTTTGTAACTTCAAGTTGAACTTCACCTGCAGTTGGCTTATCGGAGAATTTCTTTTCCAAATAAGGAATAATTCTAAACCCGAAAATAACAAGGCTGATTAAAACTAAAATAACAAATACAGTTAAAATTCCCATTACGGTATTAAGAGCAGCCTTTGACATAATCTCTCCTAGAGAATATACAAGTTCTACATTAACAGCCGTAACTTCCATACTGTTTGCATTAAATACATAGATTAATTTGGCATCTCTTTGATCAAAATCCATAGTTAGAGTTGCAGTAAGAGTTTTACCTGATTTATCAACTACGAAATCAGAATAGCCCTTAAAGGTTCCAACCTGGTTCATCACTTCTGCCCAATCTGAAATCAGAGAGTAATTTAATGCAGCATCTTCACTTTCTTCTGCCTGAGCTTCGTAATAAGAAATGTATTGCAGCACCTCTTCCTGACCTAAGGCCATTAAAGATTCTGCTGTATCTTGTGCAGAAGCCGCTAACTGTTCTTCGGTATATTTACCGTAGGTTTGCTCTTCTTTGGAACCACATCCGCAGAAAGCCAACACAACAGCTAGGCAGCAGGCAAGAAATATAAGTCTTTTCTTCATAACTTCACCGCCTTACTTCGCACTGTGTTTTTTATATACGCTGTCATTCTTTTCAAAAAGCATATCAAATCCTGCGATTAAATACTTTCTTGCATCTGCAAAATTAACCACACGATCAACGATTCCACGACGAGCTGCATTCATAAGTCCGGTCTGAGTCTCTTCGAACTCAGCAGATGCTTTTGCAACATCTCCAGACTCTCCTGCCAGGATTCCACCTGCAAGGTTTGAATCCATAATACTCATATCAACATCAGGGAATGCAAATGTTAAATCTGCTCCCAAAGCTTTACCATTCATAAATAAGTAAGCTGAACCACCGGCTTTTTTAGTGATTAAGTTCACCTTAGGAACGGTAGCGCCTGCAAATGCAACTGAAAGTTCAGCCAAAGCCTTTGGCAAGTTCTTTTCTGCACATTCACATGCTTTATATGCATCTACATTTGTAAGACTAAGAACAGGGATTTCATAAGCATCACAGAACTTAACAAAAGCAGCTGCTTTACGAGCGCCATTTGCTGTAAGGATTTCTCCTTCTTCGGTAGCCTGGTTTCCAACAACACCTGTTGTCTGTCCGTTTAATAAAACAAAACCAGTAACCATATCTTTCGCAAAACCAGCTTTTGTTTCTACAAATACATTGCCATCTGAAAGTTCAGCAGCAATTGCACTTACTTCATCTCTCTTCTCTTCAAGACCTACAGAAGCACGATTTAAATCGTCTAAGCACTCATCTGCGAATGCTCCATCCATAGCTGAAGAAGGAAGAACTGCAACCATCTGACGAATCTTATCCAATACTTCCTCTTCGGTTCCAATTCCATCAACATTTCCGCATTCAAGCTGGAAAGAAGCTGATGAAGTATCATTCTTCTCTGTACTGTTGCCGGTAATGGCATCAGGAGAATTTACAAATAATTTTGCATCCTTTGTCATATATGCAAAATCAGAAAGTGCGGGAAGAACGGATAATCCGCCACCACAGTTTCCGAAGATTCCTGTAATCTGAGGAATACTTCCGCTTGCTTCGCAAGCTTTTGCAATCATTTCACCGATTGCTTCAGTTGCATCAAAGGCTTCCTGTAAACGAACACCGCCGCAATCGATTAAACCAATTACAGGTGCTCCCATCTTCATAGCCTTATCATACACATTTAAGATTTTCTTGGCATGCATCTCACCGATGGTACCATTCAAGACACTGCTATCCTGACTGTACACAAATACCAAACGCTCATCAATCAATCCATAACCTGTTACTACACCATCAGAAGGTGCTTTCTTAGGATCAAGATTAAAATCAGTCACTCTGGCTGTAACCAAAGAACCCAATTCAACGAAACTATCTTCGTCTAAAAGATTCTCAAGTCTGAGAATTGCAGAACTGTTAAGTCCTTCACTCATGTCTTTTCCCTCCATTTATATAAAAATTTCAAAAATTGCGCTAGAATAATCATATCCAATTTGCAACTTTATTTCAATAGATTTTCCAAAGAATTGTCAAAAATTTATCAATATTTT
>JAILMB010000104.1 GCA_024692825.1 Lachnospiraceae bacterium
ATTTCAGTCAATGCCGCAGGAGATGGTTTGGATTCTAATGGGGATTTATATATTTATGGTGGTACCATTTATGTAGATGGACCGGAAAATTCAGGAAACGGAGCACTGGATAAAGGAGATCAGGGCGTTGCAGTCATTTCAGGCGGTACTATTATTGCAACTGGTATGAGCGGTATGGCAGAAACATTCTCGGAAGATTCGACTCAGGCAAGCATTATGTTAAATCTCGAATCTACAGTAACCGGTGAAGTACAGTTGTTGGATTCTGAAGGTAACCTTCTTTGCAGTTATACACCAACAAAAACTTATAACTCTATTGTTGTAAGTACTGCTGGATTAACAGAAGGTGAAACCTATACCATTGTAGCAGGTGATACCTCTACAGAAATCACGGTAGAATCTATGGTGACAACAGAGGGTACTCAGACCATGGGAGGCATGGGCGGAGGAATGCCTGGTGGAAATTTTAGTCAGGATGGATCAAGTGATTCACAAATGACGGCTCCGAGTGGAAATATGCCAAGTGGTGGTCCAAGCGGAAACATGCCAAGTGGAGATGCTAGTGAGGATTCTGGTGCAGATTCTAGTACAGATACCAGTGAAGATACTTCTACTTCAGAAACAACTTTATAAATTTTCGTAATGTACTCATAGAGGGTAGGCTCTCGGATTCGCCGAGACCTGCCCTTATTTGATTTTTATTTCTTCATTTTTTGGTATAATGATTTCCGGAGGAAAACTTATGACAGAATTAGTAGGTTTTGTAGATAGTATTGTATTTCGAAAAAATGAAAATGGATATACGGTTTTATATCTGATTCCGGATGGAATTGTAGATGATGATGAATTAGAAGAAGAACCGGAAATCGCCTGTACAGGGGTATTCCCTACCATTTCGGAGGGTGAAAATATAAGAATGGAAGGGGAGTTTGTGACCCATCCAAGCTATGGCCGACAGTTTCAAATGAAGCGGTTTGAGGTAATCGTGCCAAAGGGAACTGCAGCCATTCAACGTTATCTTTCCATGGGAGCCATCAAGGGAATCGGCCCGGCTTTAGCAAAGAGAATTGTGAAAGCTTTTAAGGAAGATACGTTTCGAATTATGGAAGAAGAGCCAGAACGATTAGCTGAAGTAAAAGGAATCAGTGAAAAAATGGCGATGAAAATTTCAGATCAGGTGGTAGAGAAAAAGGATGTAAGAGATGCCATGATGTATTTGGCAGAACTTGGTCTTGGAACTACCTTATCTATGAGGATTTATAATGAGTATGGACCAAAGATGTATGATGTGATTCGCTCTAATCCCTATCGCCTGGTGGAGGATATTTCTCATTTGGGATTTAAAACAGCAGATGATATTGCATCCCAATTAGGAGTAGCTATGGATAGTGAATTTCGTATCCAAAGCGGAATTTTTTATGCCCTTGGAAATGCTGCGCTGAATGGTCATACCTACCTTCCAATAGAGGAATTGATGAGCGAAAGTCAAATCGTGCTTGGGGTTTCTAAGGATGATATTCAGCGTAATATCAATGCCATGATTGTGGATGGAAAATTAATTCAAACAGAAGATGGCGTGTATACGCAGGTGTACTATCGACTAGAAGATAATACGGCAGCACTTTTGTATGCACTAGATCAACGATTTGATGAAAGTCCTTCGGTGATTGAACAAACCATAGCGGAAATCGAAAGAGAAGAAAATATGGACTTCGATGAAGTGCAACGAGAAGCTATACTGCAGGCGGCTACCCGAGGGGTATTTGTGTTAACGGGTGGACCTGGAACAGGAAAGACCACTACCATCAAAGGAATTATTCGTTATTTTGAAAAAAATGGTCTAGAAGTTTATTTGGCTGCCCCAACAGGAAGGGCGTCCAAACGAATGTCGGAAGCAACGGGGCGAGAAGCAAAAACAATTCATCGATTGTTGGAGGTCAGTGGTAACACGGAGGACGAAGATGTCCGTAAGCCAAAAAGAGGGATGTTTGAGAGAAATGAAGACAATCCCCTTGAAGCAGATGTCATTATCATTGACGAAATGTCTATGGTAGATATCAGTTTGATGCACTCTTTACTTCGTGCAGTACCAGAAGGAAGCCGTTTGATTTTAGTTGGAGATACCAATCAGCTTCCCAGCGTTGGCCCGGGAAATGTCCTGTCAGATATTATTTCTTCCAACGTGTTTCGGACTGTTTGCCTACAAAAGATTTTCCGACAGGAAGATACCAGTGATATTGTAGTCTCTGCTCATCAAATTCAAGAAGGCCAGATACCAAAGATTGATAATAATAGCAAAGATTTCTTTTTGATGGAACGACATGAAGCAGGTCATGTTATTACCATTACAAAAAAATTAGTGGCAGAGAATATGCCACGATATGTAAATGCCACTCCTTTTGAGGTGCAGGTTTTAACTCCTATGAAAAAAGGAAATGTTGGTGTGGAAAACCTGAATAAAGAACTGCAGGAATACCTAAATCCAAAGAGCAAATCCAAAAAGGAATATATTTTTGGTGATGGAAAACTTCTACGAGTTGGGGATAAGGTTATGCAGATGAAAAATAACTATCAACTTGAGTGGAAACAGGTTGGAAAATATGGACTGACCATTAACTCAGGAACAGGTGTGTTCAATGGGGATGTAGGTGTTCTGAAAGATATCAATGAGTTTGCAAGTTTTATGACGGTGGAATTTGAAGACGGTCGTATTGTAGAATATCCTTTTAAAAATCAGGAGGAACTCGAACTTGCTTACGCGATTACCATTCACAAATCTCAAGGTAGTGAGTATCCTGCGGTGGTTATTCCTCTTATGAGAGGACCGGAACTTTTGATGAATCGAAATTTGATTTATACCGCAATTACAAGAGCACAAAAATGTGTGGTGATGGTGGGACAACCTCAAGTGTTTTTGGATATGATTTCAAACACAAAACAAAGTGTGCGTTATAGTGGATTAACACAGAGAATAAAAGAAAAGGAGAAGATGGATTAAACCATCTTCTCCTTATTTTTACATTTGAATTCGAGTTATTGTAGAACCTACTTCATAGGTGGAAATGAATTCGTCATATTCTTGGAAGGACTTTGGAAATTCCATACCAAACAGTTCTGCTACAGTGTCTTGATAGAGCTTTGTAACATTTGAGGATGGAAGACCAATCTTGATTTCTCCTGGATTTTCTCCATCAACTAAAATTCTTTCGACAAGTTTACCTGCTCGATATCCCATTTCGTATGGATCACTGTAGAGGGTAACCAGAGTATACTGACCTAAGGTCATATCACCACCAATGGTGGAAATCCCTGCAGCGTTTGCCATATTCGTAATGGTTTCGATTTGGTCCGTTAAGGTAGATCCTGCAGCAATGTAAAGTGCGTCACATTCACTGACTGCAGTTTCTATAATAGAGGTGTTATCCACATCCTCTAGAGCGCTGTCATCTTCGCTTTCCTCATCAGTATCAGAGGAAGAATCTGCTTTACTTGTATCTTTTTCTTCATCAGAAGAAGTATCAGTTGAGTCAACAGTTTCAGCATTGTCTGTGGTACCATCATCCGTAGAGGTCTCGTCCGTAGAAGCATCACCTTTAGTAGCATCATCTGTAGTGGTTTCATCTTCCCAGAATTTTGAAATCTGAGCACTTCTTGCAGAGTTTGGAGAGAGGATATCGGAGATAATCTCATCTTCTCCCAAAGATTCTACATTGTCGGCTGCTCCTTCTTTTGCTGATGCAAAAGCTTTTTCACTGGGTTCAATAACTGAACCGGCGGCTTCTGTTACAGCAATGTATTCAGCGGCAGCAGATACGCTTGAAGTAAGTTCGTATTCCTTCCAGGGAATGCCGGCGTCATCAAGGTAATTTTCCAGGATTTCATTTTGGTAAATGGAGTCCGTATCTTCTGGACTGTACAAAATACCAATGTGCTTCATGGTTGGATTGGTTTCTAATAATAGTGATAATTGGTTGGATACAGAAGGGGAGCCGGAAATACCTGTGATATTTCTTCCTGTGTAGCGATCCCAACCATCATCTAAAATATGAAGGGTGGTTTTGAAATCGATTACCCCTGCGCCTACAACCGGCGTGTCAATGGTATGAATGGATGCAGCAGACAGAGCGGCCTTTCCGTTAGCAAAAATCAAATCTACATCCTTACTCAAAAATCCCTGAATGATGGACTCACCATTTGCTTCAGGTGTAATAAACTTCGTGTCCACAGTAACATTTTCTTCACCGATGGTGTCATAAACTGCGTCTAAAAATCCTTTTGTTATGTAATTGTAATATTCGTTGTCTATGGATAAACAAAGTCCAATCGAATAGTTAGGAGCTTCCTCGCCATCTTCTGTAGTTGTATCAGAAGTAGTAGAAGAGCTGTCACTTTTTTGACTACATCCAGCAAAACTAGTGATGACTAGAGCAGAAAGTAGAAAATATATAGAAAGTTTCTTTCTGATTTTTTGTTTCATAATTGCCTCCTTAAAACTAAGACCTTTCTATATTACCACCGAAGGGGTGGATTTTCTATCTCAAAATATGATTCAGAATGTGAAAAATTTATAAATTTTTAATAAAATTTCCTCCTAGAGAGATATATAATAGAAAAGACAAGAAGGGCGGAAAGGACGCCTATGGGAATTCTATTTCCGCCACGATGTATTAGTTGTGGCAAAGTACTTTCTTTTGACAAAAGATATGAGAGCTTTTGTCAGGAGTGTAAGAGGGAGGTTTCACTTATTACGCCTCCTGTTTGTAAAAAATGCGGAAAAAAACTTCGAATACCTTTGACATCTGTCTGTGGAGACTGCCAAAAAACTAACCATTTCTATACTCAGGGGAAGGCATTGTTTCTTTATGCCGGCCCAATGAAGCTGGCTATGTATAAACTCAAGTATTCCAACCACCGGTTTATGGTGAAGTATTTTGCAAAAGCTGCCAAAAGAAGATATGGGGATTGGATCAAAGAAATAGGAGTTGAGGCAATCCTTGCAGTTCCAATGTATGAAAAAAAGAAGAAAAAAAGAGGCTATAATCAAGCGGAATTATTTGGAGAGGCACTTTCAAAAGAATTAGGAATTCATTTCTATAAAGATTTTGTAATACGACAAAAAAATACAACTCCTCAAAAAGGATTGAATTTTTCCAAGCGAAACGAAAATTTGAAAAATGCTTTTAAATTATACAGAAATATTGTAAAATTAAATTGCATATTAATAGTTGATGATATCTACACTACGGGAGCTACCATCGATTCAGTTGCAAAGACCTTAGTTGCTTCGGGAGTGAAAAAGATATATTTTTTAACAATATGCATAGGAAGTGACATTTAGGGGAGGCCGTAAACTATGGATGTTAGAAATTGTAAGAATTGCGGACGCATGTTCAATTACTTAGGCGGACCGCCAATTTGTCCGGTTTGTAAGGACGAAACCGAGAATAAGTTTAATCAGGTAAAAGAATATATTCGAGAAAACCCATCGGCATCGATTTCTGAAATCTCAGAAGAAAACGATGTAACTGTTCAGCAGATTAATCAATGGGTTCGCGAAGAACGTTTAGAGTTTTCAAAGGATTCACCCATTGCTATGACTTGCGAAAAGTGTGGAGAATCCATTCGAACTGGTAGATTTTGTGAGAAATGTAAGAGCAATATGGCATCTGAGATGACAAATGCATTTTCAAAGCCAAAGCCAGTTATGGAGGAGCCAAAGAAGAAACAACACGAAAGCGATAAAATGAGATTTAAACGATAGTAGATAAGAAGCCAATCACCTTCTCGGTGGTTGGCTTTTTCTTTGCTTTAAATTACAAATGTGATATATTATAAACGACTATGTTTAGCTGAACGTATAAGGAGAGATATGCTTAACGAGGAAAGAGTTCGACATATGACCCATATGGCCATGATGGAAAAGAAAAAAGGAAAGGAATATGGTTCTGTAACTAATATTTCAAAATCCGATTTCCTATCTCTAAATGGTTTACTTTCGTTCCTATTAGGAACTTTTACGTATTTGCTTTTCTACGTCATGATCGTGGGAATACTATTTAATACGGTATTGAAAAATATAAGTGTTCTTGTTTTGACTCTGTTGGTTTTAATAGGTGTGCTAGGATATTTAATGTATTTGTACGTTTTTATGACAAAGTCAAAGAAGCGTGCAAAAAAAAGATATAAAGTAGGACGCCGTGCGCTGAAACAACGGGTACGAGACTGGGATATTTTAGAACAACTATATATAAATGAAGAAGAAAGCAAGTCTCCTACAATAGCCATGAAGGATTTGCAGGAGTTACATCAGTTAGATGATTTTGAGGAAGAACTCATTGATGATGAACTAGAGGACGACGGAGTGTAAGATGAATTTTTTTATTAGAATGCGAGACAATATTCGAAAATTTATTTCGAATAATGATGTGCTAATCAGTCGTATTTTTAAGGGACTTATGGCATATCTTTGCCTTTTGATTATCAATACGAATTTTGGCTATTCTGAAGTGCTAGCAAATAATTGGATTCCAATTGTGGTAGCGGTTCTTTGTGCCTTCGTGCCGGAAAGTGCCTTTGCCTTGGTTATGATAATATATTTATTCATTCAACTGGCATCACTATCAACGGAGGTTGCATTTGTAGCTATTGCACTTTATGTCATTACCTATGTTCTATGTGGAATTTATCGTGGACAGTTTTATTATAGCGTGGTGGGAATACCAGTAGCTTATCAGCTTCACATTCCATTTGCTCTGCCGCTTCAATCCGCTTTATTTGGTGGTGCCAGTGAGGTGACAACTGTATTAGGTGGAAGCGTAATTGCTTACTATCTAAAGAGTGTAAAAGAACATGCGTCTCAGCTAATGGATGCACAAGACAGTGTATCAGTTTCTGATTTATTGATGAGCGGAATGTTGGCAAACACTATGTTTTATGTGTTTTTAACCGCCATGGTTGTGATGTTTTTAGTGGTGTATATTATTCGCTGCGCAGACATTGTTCATGCATGGCTGATTGCGATTTTTTCAGGAGTACTAGCTGAGTTTATTATTATGTTAGCAGGATATTTAATGTTGAATCGCAGTAGTCAGATTCCATGGCTCATTGTTGGAAATTTAATCGTACTAGGCATTGGCTTAACTACGAATTATTTGTTTAAAGATCTGGATTATTCCAGATCAGAAAAGGTACAGTTTGAAGATGATGAATACTATTACTATGTTACAGCTGTACCAAAGATTCGCATCGAATCAGAAGTAAAAGAAATTAAAAAAATTACCGAAGGAAATCCTTCTTCCCGTTATTCGAAGATGGACTTTTCGGATGAAGAGGAAAATGAACAGAAAGGAAGTGACAAAGGTTGAGTGGCATCATCGACAGCATTGACACTTTTTTAGGCGACTACTTTGACCTTGGTCTGCCGGATATACAAGTAACCGATGTGGTGGAGATTATTATCATTGCATGGTTTATTTACTATGTCCTTGCATGGATTAAAGATACCCGTGCATGGATGCTATTTCGTGGGATATTGATTATTATTGTTTTTTTCCTGGCAGCTGCAGTTTTTCAGATGAATACCATTCTGTGGTTAGGAGAAAAATTAGTTAGCGCAGGATTGATTGCATTAATCGTTGTGTTCCAACCAGAATTAAGAAGCGCATTAGAGCGTTTGGGAAGATCTAATTTATTAAATCATTTCCTGCCCTTTGCAGCAGGTCGACCAACGGGACTTCGCTTTTCGGATCGTACATTGAATGACCTGGTGAAGGCATGCTTTGAAATGGGTGCAGTAAAAACAGGTGCTCTTATAGTAATTGAGCAGGATGTTCAGATGACAGAGTATGAGCGTACCGGCATTCCTTTGGATGCTTTGGTTACAAAACAGCTCCTAATAAATATATTTGAGAAAAATACACCACTTCACGATGGTGCAATTATTGTTCGCGGGAATCGAGTAGTGGCAGCTACTTGTTATTTACCTTTGACGGATTCTATGATGCTAAGTAAGGATTTGGGAACGAGACATCGTGCGGCTGTAGGAGCTAGTGAAGTAAGTGATGCGCTTATTATTGTTGTTTCAGAAGAAACCGGAAAGGTTTCTGTGGCAAAAGAAAGCCGATTGATTCGTGATGTTAGTCCGGAAGGACTAACAGATATTTTAAAACATCTACAGGACCCGGAAATGAAATACAAGAAGGGCGAAAGCGTCCTTGCCCGTTTGGGAAGGAGGATTCGTCATGAAAAATAAGATTATAGGATTATTTGTAAAAAATATTGGACTGAAACTTTTAGCGGTTATATTTGCGGTTATTCTATGGCTTATTGTGGTTAATGTAGATAACCCGGCTCAGTCAAAGAGCTTTACAGTGACAGTACAGGTAACCAATGAAGATGTATTAATTGAACAGGGAAAGTATTATACAATCCCGGATAATGCCAATACCGTAACCTTTCGCGTGACTGCAAGACGTTCCATTATGGAGCAGCTTACAGCTTCTGATTTTGTGGCAATTGCGGATATGAACAACCTGGAAAATGACAGTCGTATTCCGGTAGAAATAACAGCGTCCCGCTATTCCGGTTCTGTAACGATTTCCGGGGCAACAAAGTATTTGACCGTAGAAGTCGGAGATAGAATGACATCGAAGTTTATTATTTCTGGTGTGGGAGTTGGAGATCCGGCAGAAGGATATACACTAGACTATGTTGAAGTATCTCCAAATGTAATTACGATTTCAGGTCCGGCAGAAGAAGTTTCTGAAATTTCCTCTGTAGTGGCATACTGCGATGTAAGTGGAATGTCCACAGAGATTATAGAGAGTGTGGTTCCAAAGGTATTAGATGGCAATGGAAAGGAAATGGATACTACAAATCTCGAGCTAAGCGAAACCACGGTTAAAGTGTCCGCTGGATTCTTAAGTGTGAAGACCGTTCCGATTGAATTAGAAAGTGATTCGGATTTAGCAGAGGATGCAGAATTAGAAAGCATAAGCTTTTCACCTTCAGAGATTGAAATCGTTGGAGATAGCAGTGTGCTAAACAGCATTTCCTCCATAGTGATTCCTACATCAGTAGTAGATTTATCAAAGATTTCATCTGATTTTTCTACAGAAGTAGATGTATCGTCTTATCTTCCTGAAGGAGCAACAGTGAGAAGCGGTTCCAGTGCAAAGGTTAAGGTTTCTATTTCTGTAGCAGAGCATGATACCGTGACTTATAAAGTGCCGGCAGCAAATATTACAATTTCCTCATTGGCATCCGGTCTAACAGCAGTTGTTTCTGATGAGACAGTTTCTATTGATGTGACTGGAGATGCAGAAAAGCTAGAGAATTTAAAAGCAAGCCAGATTACCGGTGCTGTGGATGCGTCTCAAATCACCGGCGCCGGAACGTATACATTGGTCGTAGTATTCGATTTAGATGATGAATATACAGTGACTGAGGCAACAGTGACTGTGACTGTAACTTCCAATACAAGTACCACAAACGATACAGTAACAACGGAAGGTAATAGTGAATAGAGGTAACAATATGATTAGCAAAAAAGTGACTGTGAATAATCCTTCGGGATTACATCTTCGACCAGCTGGTTTGTTTTGCGATAAGGCGGTGAAGTTTCAATCACACATTTCGTTTAAATATCACGAGAATTTCGAAGCAAATGCAAAGAGTGTTTTGAGTGTACTTGGAGCCTGCATCAGAAATGGGGATGAGATTGAGATTTGCTGTGATGGCGAGGATGAAGAAGAAGCATTAAAAGCTTTAGTTGAACTCGTAGAAGGAGGGTTTGGCGAAAAGGCTTAGGACATAAGGAAAAGGAGACATTGACATGTTAGATTACAAACGTTATAAGAGAAATCCCGTTGTGGATTTTAAAGAGAGAACCTGGCCGGACAAGGAGATTGAAAAAGCACCTATCTGGTGCAGCGTAGATCTTCGAGATGGCAATCAGGCTTTGATTGAGCCTATGAATGTAGAAGAGAAGATGGAGCTGTTTGAACTTTTGATTAAGCTTGGATTTAAAGAAATTGAAATCGGCTTTCCGGCAGCCAGCCAGATTGAGTTTGATTTCTTACGTCGTTTGGTAGCAGAAAATAAAATCCCTGACGATGTAAAAGTTCAGGTGCTTTCTCAGTGCAGACAAGAATTGATTGATCGTACCTACGAAGCAATACAAGGAATTAAAAATGTAGTGTTTCATATTTACAATTCCACATCTACCTTACAAAGGGATGTGGTATTTAATAAATCGGAAGATGAGATTGTTCAAATTGCCATCGAAGGAACCCGCATGGTAAAAGAAGGGCTTCATAAGTACGATGGAAATTTACAGTTAGAGTATTCACCAGAAAGCTTTTCTGGAACAGAGGTTGAATTTTCTGCTCGCATTTGTAATGCAGTAGCAAAAGAATGGGATCATGCTACAGACGCACCTATTATTTTCAATCTTCCGAATACAGTGGAAATGAACACACCAAATGTCTATGCAGATCAGGTGGAATGGGTTTCAAGTCACATTGAAGACAGAGAAAACTGTATTATTAGTATTCACCCACACAACGATAGAGGATGTGGCGTGGCTTGTACAGAGCTTGCATTGTTAGCAGGTGCTGATCGAGTAGAAGGAACGCTGCTTGGAAATGGTGAACGTACAGGTAATGTGGACGTTCTTACCGTTGCGTATAATATGTTCTCTCAGGGTATTAATCCGGAACTTGATATTGAAAATATTAATGAGATTATTGAAGTATATGAACGCTGCTGCAAGATGGATGTAGATATGCGTCATCCATATGCTGGAAAA
Organism: Lachnospiraceae bacterium; assembly: GCA_024692825.1. GTDB lineage: Bacteria > Bacillota > Clostridia > Lachnospirales > Lachnospiraceae > JAILEN01. Next base: position 10,808 of record JAILMB010000104.1, read on the forward strand.
CTTGTATTTACAGCTTTTTCAGGTTCTCATCAGGATGCAATTAATAAGGGTGTCAAAGCCATGAAGGATCGCAATAGCGAAATCTGGCAGGTGCCTTATTTACCAATTGATCCGGCAGATATTGGAAGAAAATATGAACCTGTGGTTCGTATCAATTCCCAGTCTGGAAAAGGTGGAGTTGCCTTTGTTATGGATACGGTATATGGATACAAGCTTCCAAAGAAGATGCAAAGAGAATTCGCGGATGTAATTCAGTATATCTCAGAAAAAGAAGGCGGAGAAGTAAAACCGGAAATGATTATGTCAGCCTTCAAAAAAGAATATCTTGAGGCAAAAGAGCCTTATACACTAAACTTTGTAGATATTGATGACAACACAGGAAATGATGATACCCATGTTGCCCTCGATTTCGAATATAATGGAGAAGTATTCCATTCTGAAGCGGATGGAAACGGACCAATTGATGCTGTGAAACTTGCAATTAAACAGTGTGTGCCTGAAATGGACTTTTCAGTACAGGATTATTCAGAACATGCACTTGGTGTTGGAAGCCACGCAAAGGCAGCAGCATACATTGAAATGGAAGACCCTCGTACAGGAAATCACACCTTTGGCGTGGGCTTATCCTCAAATATTACAAGAGCGTCTATTCGCGGTATGTTCTCTGCGTTGAACCGCTTAGTAAAATTATCACAGGAGTATGTATAAGATGAAAAAAGTATTGTTAACCGGATGTAATGGTCAGCTAGGCCGTGCAATCCAAAAGGAATATGGAGACACAGTTTCTTTTATTAAAACAGACATGATTGAAGGGGAAGAAATTACAGTCCTTGATATTTCAGATATCGATGCAGTAATGGAAATGACTAAGAAAGAAACCCCTGATGTTATTATTAACTGTGCAGCATTTACTAATGTAGATGGTTGTGAAACAAATGAAGATGCAGCATATAAAGCAAATGCTATTGGCCCTAGAAACCTGGCTATCGCCGCATCTGAAGTAGGAGCAAAATTAATCCATATTTCTACAGATTATGTATTTGAAGGAAATGGAACTCGTCCATACCTAGAATTTGATGCACCAAATCCGGTTAGCGCATATGGTCGTACAAAATTGGCCGGTGAAAACTTTGTAAAAGAGTTCGCTGATAAATACTTTATTTTAAGAACCGCCTGGTTATATGGAGATGGAAAAAACTTTGTTAAGACCATGCTTCGCCTTGCAGAATCACATGATGAAGTAAGTGTAGTTTGTGACCAGAAGGGATCTCCTACAAGTGCAGTGGAACTTGCAAAGATGATTCACTTTTTAGAGCCTACAGACAGTTATGGATTGTATCACGCAACTTGTGAAGGAGATACAAACTGGGCTGATTTCACAGAGACAATTTTTAAGAAAAAAGGATTGGCTACAAAGGTAAATCACGTTACTTCAGAAGAGTACGCAAAGATGAACCCTGCTTCAGCAAATCGTCCGAAATATTCCATCTTGGAAAATAAGATGTTAAAACTTACAACAGATCAGTTTGCTATGGCAAACTGGGAAGATGCGTTGGATGTTTATCTGAAGGATATGTAATGGAACCAAAGGTTAGTATTTGTGTCCCGGCATACAACAATGAGGATACCATTGAAGAAACCCTAGGCTGTGTTTTGCAGCAGACTTATAAGAATATTGAACTTATAGTAGTAGATGATAATTCTTCGGACTCCACATATGAACGTTTGGTGGAGTTTCAAAAAACTACAAAGGACAATCGACTAAAAATATTTCATAACGAATCAAATTTGGGAATGGCAGGTAATTGGAATTACTGCCTTTCTCTGTGTGAAGGGGAATATTTGCGATTGCTCTGTGGAGACGATCTGATTGACTCTGATTTGATTCGCAGAGAAGTGGAGATTTTAGAAGAACATCCTGAGGTGGAAATGGTATCTTCAGATACCCGGTTTGTGGGATTAGACGGAAGCTATGGCGGAACCTACAAACGTTACCATAAGTCGGGAGTGGTAGAAGGAAAAGACGCAGTGATGTTTTCCTTTTTTACAAGGGACTATTTAGGTGCACCTTTAGCAAACCTCTTTCGGAGAAGTGCATATGAAAAGGTGAAGGGATTTGATTCTACGTTTTCCTATATCATTGATTATGATTTTTATACAGCCATTGCCCTATTGGGAAAGATATATATCATTCATGAACCATTGAATTTTTTTCGGCTTCGCCCTACGTCAAATACCAGCGAAGTGTTAGGTGGTTCGGGATCGGATGCCTATGTAAAGGAACATGAATTACTGGTAAATAAATATGCAAATAGATTGCACTTGCACTCTTGGCAGGTGAGACTCAGTGTCTGGATTCGAAGACTGATGATTCACCTGGGAGATTTATACTTAAAAGTTTTCATGAAGGAGAAACGGAAATGAAAGCTCTTGTGATAATTCCTGCATACAATGAAGCAGGAAATATTATAAAAACTGTGGAAGATATTAAAAAAAATGCTCCATCCTTTGATTACGTCATTATTAATGACTGTTCAAAGGATGATACCATGAGACTTTGTGAACGTATGAAATACAATGTCGTAAATATGCCATTAAACTCAGGTATTGGAGCTGCAGTTCAGTGCGGATATTTATATGCAAAGCGATATGGATATGATTACGCTGTGCAGGTGGATGGCGACGGTCAGCATGAAGCGTGTTTTTTAGAAGAAATGCTTCATATTATGGAAAAAGAAAAAATGAATATGCTGATCGGTTCAAGATTTATAGAGAATCTTGGATTTCAGTCCTCATATCTTAGAAGAATAGGAATCAAATGGTTTTCCTTTTTGATCAAGTGTTACACGGGAGAAACAATTACAGATCCTACAAGCGGAATGCGAATGGCAGGACGTGATATTATTAATTTTTTTGCGGAAGAGTATCCGAAGGATTATCCGGAGCCGGAGACAGCTATTGCACTTTTAAAACTTGGATACACCGTAAAAGAAATACCGGTACAGATGAAAAAAAGAGAAGAAGGAAAATCTTCTATATCCTTTAAACGTTCGATTTACTATATGTTTAAAGTAACCATTGCCTGTTGCATGGCAGGAGTGGGATATAAAAAATACGAAAAAGAAGATTTTGAAGATAAGTATTTTAAAGGAGCTCTTTAATGACAGGAAGACTACAATTCCTAATTGCAGTTGTGACGCTGATTGCACTTATATACGTGGCAAATAAGGTGCGCAAACGTGTAATAGAATTAAAATATGCATTGGTCTGGTTTTTGGTAACCTTTCTACTTTTTATCATGGATCTGTTTCCTGATACATTAGGAGATATGGCCAGATTTCTAGGGATTTCCCTCCCGATTAATATGTTAATATTATTTGGATTTGGCTTTGTGCTCTTAATATTGTATACTTTTACCATTGTAATCACCAATCAGGATCGTAGAATAAAGAGGCTGATACAGGAAGTATCCATTTTAAACTACCGGATTGATGAACTAGAAAATGCACTGAGAAAAGAAGACATAAAAGTAAAGAAGATAAAAACAAGGACTGCTGACGAAGGACCGGAGCATAAAGTGAAGGTCGAGAAGCAAGAAAAATTTAAGTTGTTGGAGGAAGAATAATGAGAACTTATTTAGTAACAGGTGGAGCTGGATTTATCGGTTCAAACTACATTCACTACATGTTTAGAAAGTATGACAATGAAATCCGTATTATTAACGTGGATAAATTGACATACGCAGGAAACCTTGAGAATTTAAAGGATGTAGAAAATCGCGAGAACTACACATTTGTTCGCGCTGATATCTGCGACAAGGAAGCAATCTCTAAGATTTTTGCAGAAAACGATATTGATCGTGTTGTTCACTTCGCAGCAGAATCTCACGTAGATCGTTCCATCAAGAATCCGGAAGTATTTGTACAGACAAACGTTTTAGGAACAGCTGTAATGTTAAACTGTGCAAAGGCTGCATGGGAACTTGAGGATGGTTCCTTTAAAGAAGGAAAGAAGTTCTTACATGTTTCTACAGATGAAGTTTATGGTTCATTAGATGATGATCCAAATGCATTCTTCTATGAGACTACACCGTATGATCCACATAGTCCTTATTCAGCATCTAAGGCATCATCTGACTTTTTAGTAAAGGCTTATATTGATACATATAAGTTCCCTGCTAATATTACAAACTGCTCAAATAACTATGGCCCTTACCAGTTCCCTGAGAAGTTGATTCCACTTATTATCAACAACGCTCTTCAGGGAAAAGAACTTCCTGTTTATGGTGATGGAAAGAACATTCGTGACTGGTTGTATGTAGATGATCATGCAAAGGGAATCGACATGGTTCAGGAAAACGGAAAGCTTGGTGAGACCTACAACATCGGTGGACATAATGAACGTCAGAACATTCAGATTATCCATATTATTTTGGATACATTACTTGAAATGTTACCTGAAAATGATCCTAGACGCGCAAATGTTTCAGAAGAACTTATCACTTTTGTTACAGATAGAAAGGGTCATGATAGACGTTATGCCATTGCTCCTGACAAGATTAAAAAAGAGGTAGGCTGGGAGCCAGAGACTATGTTTGAAGAAGGAATTAAGAAGACCATTGCTTGGTTCTTTGAACATGAAGATTGGATGAAGAACGTTACTTCTGGAGATTATCAGAAGTATTACGAAGAAATGTATAAGTAATGAAGACTGCGGTAGTAATAGTAACGCACAATCGTATAGAACTGTTAAAGGAATGTCTTGGCTGTGTTAACAGCCAGGAAATTCCTTTTTCTCGTGTTATAGTAGTAAATAATCAAAGCACTGATGGCACAAAGGAATACCTGGATGGAATTACGGATAAGCGATATAGAATTCTTCACTCCAAGGAAAATCTAGGTGGAGCCGGGGGATTTTATCTGGCACTTTCAGAAGCACAAAAGGAATCCTTTGACTATATTTTAATCATTGATGATGATGCTATGATTGCCAAAGATTATATGAAGTGCTTAATAGAGGCCGGAGAGAAACATCCAGAAATTCCTGCTTTTTGCGGGAGTGTTCATACCCAGGGGAAAATAGATTTATCCCATCGCAGACGTGTGGGAAATGAACTTATTTTTTCGGAGATTCCTGTAGAAGAAAAGGAATATGAAGCAGAAGAATTTCTTTGCGATACTGTAACATTTTGTGGCTTGCTCTTACGGGGGAGCGCATTCCTAAAATATGGATTGCCCTTACGAGAGTATTTTATATGGTGTGATGATACGGAGTACTGTCTTCGTATGTATAAAGAAAAGGAACATATTCTCACAGTTCCAAAGGCAGTGCTAAACCATAAGACAACCTTACCGGAGAATAAGGGAAGTCTTTTGATGCGAATCGAGTGGAAAAGCTATTATGGGTATCGGAATCGATATGATGCTGCAAAACGTCATATTAAGGGACTGACTCCTTTCGTCATTCGTATGGAATACAAAGTATTTTTCTTATGTAGTTTGTGGATGTGTCTTTCTGGAAATGAAGAGAAAAGGGCCCAGGGAGAATACAATATACAGATTTTAAAAGACATTCTTTCTGATACAAGGAAAGGCCGTCTTGGAAGACGGGATGAATATTTATGGAAATAACGGCGGTGGTTGTAACATACAACCGACTGGAATTATTAAAAGAAAATATTGAGGCCTTGAGACATCAGTCAGTACCAGATCTTTCTATTTTGGTAGTAAATAATGCCAGTACGGATGGAACAAAAGAGTATCTGGATGAAGTTGCAAACAACCAGATCGGTGTTTTACATTTGGAAGAAAACATGGGAGGCGCTGGCGGATTTTACTATGGAATGAAGAAGGCGTATAAAGAGGGA
>JAILMB010000120.1 GCA_024692825.1 Lachnospiraceae bacterium
CATTTTACAAATCTAAAAAAATAGAGTATGATAAATGCAAAATATAAGAAATTCCGAAAGGAGAATCTCATGCCTACACATAAAAAAACAGCCCCTACTGTTCGTGATGTTGCCCGTGAGGCCGGTGTTGCAGTAGGAACTGTATCAAAAGTGATAAATGGTAAACCTGTTCGTGAAGAATATGAACAAAAGGTAATGAATGCAATTAAAAAGTTGAACTATCATGTGAACAGCTACGCCCAGGGATTAAAAGCCAGTCGTACTTACACCATTGCTGTATTAATTCCCAGTGCAAATCATCCTTTTTTCGCAAAGCTGATTCACCATTTAAACATTGCCTTAGCAAAAAGAAACTATCGTATGCTTCTATACTGTTCTGACTACGATCAAAAATTAGAGCAGGAATTTGTAGATATGGCCGCTCATAATAAGGTTGATGGAATTATAGGACTTACCTACAATCCAGACCTTGTCATTCCTGAGCATACATCCTTTATCTCTATTGATCGAATTCTTCGTCCGGACATTCCCTGCATTTCCAGCGATAATTTTGCAGGGGGACAATTAGCTGCAGAAAAGTTATGGGAATTAGGATGTAAAAAAGTTGCCTTTTTCCGTGTAGGTTCTTCCTTAACGGGAGAAACCAACAAAAGAAAAGCAGGGTTCGAAAACGGTTGTTTAATCCATGGCCTCCAATATGAAATGAAGATTATGGAAGACGATATCAACGATACCGGTGTATTTAAAGAATTTTTAAAAGCTCATATAAAAAATCACAAATTAGACTTCGATGGCATCTTTTGTGTTACCGATGCCCTGGCTGTATCCATTTGTGATATATTAAAAGATCTCGGATTTAAAGTACCTGAGGATATACAAGTTATTGGGTTTGACGGTATACGGCGATTAAATGACGCCGGCTATGTTTGTTCTACCATTGTGCAACCCATTTCTGACATTGCAGAAATGGCAGTGGAGCTTTTACTGCAGGACAGTTCCCATATTAAGCCGCCTCTTGTCTGTCTTCCTGTTACCTTTGCAGAAGGTCCTACAACCAAAAAAACTTCTTAAGCAATTGCTTAAGAAGTTTTTTATTTTAACTTCGACTTACTTTTTCAATAGCATTCATAATAAGACCAACACAATCATCAAATTCATAGGCTGCACCATTCAAGCATAAATCATAGTTTCTAGGAGAATCCCAATCTTCCCCAGTAAAAGCCTCATGAAAAAGTCTTCGCCTGCCATTCATCTGTTTGATATATTCTCTGGCATCCTCTTCATTTTCTACATGATCCACAAACTGACATACCGTATCAATTTGTTGTTTTGCCTTGGATGAAATAAAAATCGTAAAGGCATCCTCTTTTCGAAGAATATGATTACCGCAGCATCCCACTACAATAAAATTATCCTTTGGCATTAGTTTTCTAATCTTTGTAAGAATCAATCCCTGTTCCGAAGTTTCTTCTCCATCAAAGTCTACGGAATACAAAAAACTTCCTGGTGCTCCCGAAAAGAATTGTACCATTTCATCAAAGCATCCTTCTTCCTTTGCCTTTTTAATGAGATAATAATGATCCACAAAAGTTAAATCATATTTTTTTGCCAACGCCTCCGCAATTTTTCCGCCCTTGCTGCCGCAGACTCTGTTTAATGTAATGATCATAGTTTCTCTCCCCTGGTCACTTTCTGTTTAAATTTGATTTATTATACCACAGAAAAAAAGGCTTCGTCTATGCATCTACTACACCATCATCTGGTAAATCTTGGTACAGTCATCAGCATTTAAGGAAACAAACCCACCTACGCTTCCTCCGCGTCCATCGCCATTGCAAAGTACATCTACAAGCTTTGGAATGTCTTCTTCCTTTGCTCCAAGTTCTTCAAAGTTTTTCGGCATACCAATGGAAATCAGAAAATGTCTAAAGGCCTCAATTCCTGCTTTTGCTGTAACTTCCGGATGTTCAAAATCCATTTGGCATCCCCATACCCGAGTAGCTACCTGTGCAAATCTCATTACATTGTGATTCATGGTATAGCTAAATACTGCAGGCATGGTAACTGCAAGTCCCGCTCCATGTGTACAGTCATATAATGCAGATAATTCATGCTCTATATCATGGCTCGCCCAATCCTGGGTTCTTCCTACCCCACAGGAATTATTATGAGCCATCATGCCAGCCCACATAATATTTGCTCTTGCATCATAATTATTGGGGTCATCGATTACTCTTGGGCCCTCATGTTTCATGGTAAGAAGTAGTGCCTCTATCAAACGATCTGTCACTTCTACTTCTGTAGTATTGGTCAAATATCTCTCATATAAATGAGCCATAATATCTGTTACACCTGCAGCTGACTGATAAGCCGGCAGAGTCTGTGTCAAAGCTGGATTTAAAATACTAAACTTTGGACGTATGGCATCGCCTGTAGCACCGCGCTTAAACATTCCATCTTCATTTGTAATAACAGAATCCGGACTTCCTTCGCTTCCTGCTGCAGCAATTGTCAAAATTGTTCCTATGGGAAGAGCCTTCTCAATTCGTTTGCCCTGGTAATAATCCCAAAAGTCACCATCATAAACTACACCTGCAGCAATGGCTTTGGATGAATCAATCACGCTTCCGCCACCTACAGCTAACACAAAATCTACGCCCTCTTTTTTGCATAGGTCAATTCCTTCATACACAAGACCACTTCTTGGATTCGGCTTTACTCCTCCAAGTTCTACGAATGGAATCTTTTCCTCCTCTAAGGACTTTTTCACACAGTCTAAAAGACCGGAGCGAACTACACTTCCACCACCGTAGTGAATTAAAACTTTGCTGCCGCCAAATCTCTTTACATAGCTTCCCACTTCATTTTCTCTGTCCTTTCCAAAGACAAAATAAGTAGGTGAGTAAAAATCAAAATTATTCATATTTTCCCTTTCCGCATAATTGCAATTATATAACCACTAAGGTCATATTACACCGGAAAGTACCTTTCAGCAATGCACTATTACTACTATTTGTAATTATGAAAATCGAGTAGGAGGGAAAATTTAAATAAATTCTCCCGACCTCTCACACCACCGTGCGTACCGTTCGGTACACGGCGGTTCAATCAACTTAACAAGTAACACATCTTTCGGTGTAGTAATCTAACATTGAGACTAATCCAA
>JAILMB010000134.1 GCA_024692825.1 Lachnospiraceae bacterium
TATTTCGATGATTCTTAATATTTTTAAACGGCAAAGAGAACCGTTAGCTATTGTAGGAGCTTTGGTTTTTGGTTATGTGGTATTGGTGGCTTTGATTATGTTTAATGTGGAGCCAAATACCTTTAAGACTTTTGGAGATGCAATTTATTGGTCTGTTATTTCTCTTACTACCATAGGTTATGGCGATATCTTTGCTCAATCTGGCTTGGGAAAATGTATTACAGTAGTTTCTGCTTTGATGGGAGTAGCTATTTTTGCGTTGCCAGCAGGTATTATTACAGCAGGTTATATGGAAGAATTAAACCGTGAGAAGAATTATAAACTGATTGCTTTTGATATGGATGGAACTTTGTTAAACTCCGAAAAAGAACTAACGGAACCAACCATAGAAGCTTTAAAGAAAGCAGCTGATGAAGGAAAAGAAATTGCTATTGCGACTGGTCGAAGCTTAACGGGAGTGCTTCCTTATATAGATCAGCTTCCAATGGTGCATTTTGGAATTTTATCCTCTGCTACCATTATTTATGACTTCTGGGAGGATAAGGTAATCTCCATGGATAATATTGCATGGGATCAGATTTACGACATTGCGGATGCGGCAGAACAGGAAGATATTATGCTTCTTATGATGAGCGAAGGTGTTGGCCTTTTAGATAAGTCTAAAATCGATCATTTGGCAGAGTATCATATGGAACAGTACGAGAAGCTTTACCGGGAAAATGCAACCTTAGTTGAGAATCCTTTGGAGATGCTTCGAAATGCCAATCGTAAATATGAGAAGATTAACCTTTATCACACTTCTCAAAAAGCGAGACTTCGTACAAGACATCGTTTGGAACATTTGCCATTAGAGTTAGTGGACTCAGAAGAAACAGCGCTTGAGATTACGCCGCTTGGATCTTCAAAAGGAACCGGACTTCGAATGGTTTGCCGTTATTTGGATATTCCTATGAAACAAACCATAGCAGTAGGAGATGCGGACAACGATTTATCCATCATTGAAACTGCAGGAATGGGAATTGCCATGAAGAATGCAAATAAGAAGGTGAAAGAAGCTGCTCAGGCCGTGGTAGGAGATAATGACCACGATGGATGTGCCCAGGCCATAGAAAAGTATCTTTTGGGTGATTAATATACATTTGAAGAAAAAATGTTTAAATGAAAAAAAGTTGATTTCGTATTGACTTTTTCTCAACTGTGGCTATAATGGAATAGTGTTGCTTTAAGCAAGGCTAGAAATTATTATTATGATTGATATAAGACGTGATATATAATATTTAGTAGGAATTATTATATAGATTAAGAACGTACAGAGAACGTACAATGGCGTGCAGGTGAAGTAACATCTGTACGCCATTTTAATTTTAGCGCTTTGCTTAATTAAAGTGATAAAAGTTTAAATACAAAAAGTGTGTATGTCAAAAAAGAAAAGTTATTAGATTGTGAGGAGATAGTTTTGGCAAAGTATATTGTAAAACGAATACTGTTCGGAATTGCAACAGCATTCATAGTAGCGACATTGACATTCTTTATTATGAATTTGGTCCCCGGTGGTCCTTTCCTTTCAGAAAAGGCAGTAACTCCGGCGGCTCAGGAGGCATTGGAAGCAAAGTACGGATTAGACAAACCGTTATTCCAACAGTACCTAACTTATATGGGAGATTTAGTTCATGGCGATTTGGGAGATTCTCTTAAGAAAAGAGGATTTACTGTAAATCGTATTATTGAAACAAAGTTCCCTGTATCAGCTAAGCTCGGTGGAATCGCTATGTTAGTAGCATTCTTTTTAGGAGTACCTTTGGGCTGTATTGCAGCATATAAGAGAAGCAAGTTGGTTGACAATATTATTATCGTATTCTCTACAGCGGGAATCGCAATTCCGAGTTTCTTGTCATCCACATTATTAATGTATATATTCTCAACAAAGTTAGGTTTGTTACCTTCGTTGGGATTATCAGAACCTAAGTCATATATTATGCCTGTTATTGCATTGGCATTGTATCCTACATGTTACATTGCAAGATTAATGCGTTCTTCTATGTTGGACGTTATTGGACAGGATTATATGCGTACTGCAAGAGCTAAGGGTGTGTCTACATTCCTTATGATTTTCAAGCACGCATTACGTAATGCAATCTTACCTGTAGTTACATATATGGGACCTTTACTTGCATCCCTTATGACAGGTAGTTTCATTATTGAGAAGATTTTCACCATTCCTGGACTTGGTCACGAATTCGTAGGTGCAATTACCTCTCGTGATTATCCATTGATTATGGGTACCACAATTTTCTTGGCAACATTTATTATTATTATGAACGTAGTGGTTGATATTCTTTATGCATTTATCGATCCACGAATCAAGTTAAAGTAAGGAGTACTCATGATGGAAGAAAAGAAGAAAAATATTTTGAGCATGCAGCTCAATGTAGATGATTTTGTTCCAGCGTCTCCTGACGAAAAGGAATCGCTGGTAGTAATGAGAGAGTCTGTAAACTTCTGGCAGGATGGTTTCCGCAGACTTCGTAGAAATAAGATTGCTATGACAGCTTTAGTTGTTGTAATCATTATGCTTATTTTGGCATTTATTGTACCTTTGTTCTATCCTTATGGATATGAACAGCAGATTAAGGGTGCTGAACGTTTAGCACCTATGCAATATTCAGAAACAGAACTTGAAGCCATTGCAAACGGCGAGTCAGTATTCCCTCATATTTTGGGAACAGACCAAAATGGTCGTGACTACTGCATCCGTGTTTTAGTTGGTGCAAGAGTTTCTATGACAGTAGGTATCGTTGCTTCTGCACTTATTCTTTTAATCGGTGCAACCATCGGTGCGATTGCCGGATTCTTTGGTGGAATGGTGGATATGATTATCATGCGAATCGTTGATATTTTATATACGGTTCCTGATGTACTTATCATTATTCTTTTAGCCCAGGCATTACAGTATCCATTACAGAGCTTGGCTCAGGTTCCGGGATTTTCCTGGATCACTGCAATGGGACCTAATATGATGTCAATGTTCGTAGTATTTGCCCTTTTATATTGGGTAGGTATGGCACGAATTGTCCGTGGTCAGATTATGGTATTAAAGCAGAACGAATATGTTACTGCCGCAAAAGCCCTTGGTGCTACAAACGGACGTGTAATTAAGAAACATTTAATTACAAACTGTATCGGAACTTTAATTGTAACCACTACATTACAGATTCCTTCATCAATCTTTACTGAGTCATTCCTTTCCTTCTTAGGAATCGGTGTTCAGGCGCCTATGCCATCTCTTGGTTCTTTAGCATCTGCAGCCTTAAATGGTTTACAGACTTATCCAGAGAAGTTATTTGCACCAGCAGTAATGATCTTTATAATCATCTTAAGCTTTAATTTATTAGGTGATGGACTTCGTGATGCATTTGATCCGAAGATGAAATAAGGAAGGAAGTTAGTTATGAGTGAATATTTAGTAGATATACAACATGAAAGATTGTCCTTCTTTACTCCAGCAGGAGAAGTGAAGGCATTAAATGACGTAACCATCCAGATGAAGGAAGGGGAAGTTTTAGGTATCGTTGGTGAGTCCGGTTCCGGTAAATCCGTAACTGCATATTCTATTATGGGATTGACTGCTGAAAACGGTAAGATTGTTGGCGGTTCTGTTGAATTCAACGGACATCGTATGGATCAGTTGACTGAAAAAGAGATTCGTAAGATTAGAGGTAAGGAAGTAAGTATTATCTTCCAGGACCCTATGACATCTTTGAATCCTGTTTATACAATTGGAAATCAGATTGAAGAAGCAATTAAGCTTCATACTGAAAAGAAGGGGCAGGAAGTTCATGACAGAGCAAAAGAACTTCTTACCCTGGTAGGTATTAATGAGCCTGAAAAGAGATTGAATCAGTTCCCACATGAGTTATCAGGTGGTATGAGACAGCGTGTTATGATTGCTATTGCTTTGGCTTGTGAACCTAAGCTTTTGATTGCGGATGAACCTACAACCGCACTTGATGTTACGATTCAGGCACAGATTTTATCTTTGATGGTAGAATTAAAAGACAAGCTTGGAATGGGAATTATTCTGATTACACATGACCTTGGAGTGGTTGCTTCTATGTGTGATCATATTGCAGTTATGTATGCTGGTGAAATCGTAGAGTATGGTCCTGTAGATGACATTTTCTACTCACCTCAGCATGAATATACAAAGGGATTACTTCGTTCTATCCCTAAGCTTCATGAAAAGGATCAGGGTAAGTTGGTACCAATCGAAGGTCAGCCTGTAGATTTATTAAATCCACCAGCTGGTTGCCCATTTGCTCCTCGTTGTGAATCTTGTATGAAGATTTGTTTGGCAAAGAAACCTGAAAAAACAGAGTTTGAAAACGGACATTATGGACGTTGCTGGTTACACGAGAAGAAAGCCTTTGAAGAAGCACAGAAGGGAGGAAATGAATAATGTCAGAGAATTTATTAGAAGTTACTGATCTGAAACAGCATTTCCCAGTAGCAGGTTCTAAAAAGGTAGTACGTGCCGTTGATGGTGTTTCATTATTTATTAAAAAAGGTGAGACCTTTGGTCTTGTAGGTGAGTCTGGATGTGGTAAGACAACTACTGGTCGAAGCATTATGAGACTTGTTGAGCCTACATCAGGAAAAATTGTTTATGACGGAAACGTTATTTATGATAGTGAGAATAAGGTATATGCAGATATGTTACCTTACCGTCGTAAAATGCAAATTGTATTTCAGGATCCATATGCTTCCCTTGATCCTCGTATGACTGTTGGGGACATTGTCGGAGAAGCCTTGGATATTCATAAATTATATGAAAGTAAACAAGACAGACATGATAAAATCATTGGACTCTTAGAGCGTGTTGGGTTAAACTCAGAACATGCAAACCGTTATCCTCATGAGTTCTCTGGTGGACAGAGACAGCGTGTTGGTATCGCAAGAGCATTGGCTGTTAATCCGGAATTTATCGTCTGTGACGAACCTGTATCAGCATTGGATGTTTCTATCCAGGCACAGGTTGTAAATATGTTTGAGGACCTACAGGATGAGCTTGGACTTACTTATTTATTTATTGCCCATGACTTGTCAGTAGTTAATCATATTTCTGATCGAATTGGTGTTATGTATCTTGGCCATCTGGTAGAAATGGCAGACAGTGATGAGTTGATTTTCCACTCAATGCATCCATATACCAGATCCTTAATTTCTGCGATTCCGATTGCAGATCCTAAGGTGGCTAGGGAATCCAAACGTATCATTTTGTCAGGTGATGTGCCTTCACCTGTAGATCCGCCAAGTGGATGTCCATTTAGAACAAGATGTCCTTATGCGGATGAGCTTTGTGCAAGTAAGGCTCCTGAGTTTAAAGAAGAAACTCCAGGACACTATGTTGCTTGCCATCATCTTGATAAGCTCAATTAGTTTCGTTATAAAACCAGCTACGGTTTTATATATATTTCTAATAAGCTTAAACTAAGAGGAGGAAGAGAAATGAAGAAAAAAGTAGCACAGGTTGTTGCTGGACTTCTTGCTGTTTCTATGCTTGCTACTGCATGTGGTAGTTCAAGCTCTAGCACAGATACTGCTAGCTCAGACAGCACAACAGAAAGTACAGCTGCAAACGAATTAGACGTTCAGGTTGGACCTTCACCTGAAACAATTGACCCTGCACTTAACTCAGCAGTTGACGGTGCAAACATGATTATTCATGCATTCGAAGGTTTATTAAAGTTCGATCAGGACAACAACGTTGTTGCTGGTTGTGCTGAAACATGGGAGACTTCAGAAGATGGTCTTACATGGACATTCCATTTAAGAGATGGATTAAAGTGGTCTGACGGTAGTGATTTAACTGCTAACGACTTTGTATATTCATGGCAGAGAGTTGCTGATCCTAATACAGCAGCACCTTATGGATATGACTTATTAAACCAGGTAGTTGGATATACTGAAGTTTCTGAAGGAACTGCAGATGTAACTACACTTGGTGTTTCTGCTCCAGATGATTCTACATTTGTAGTAAATCTTTCTAGCCCATGCACATACTTCGATAAGATTTGTGCTTTTGCAGTACTTATGCCAGTACAGCAGGCTACTATCGATGCAAACGGCGATGAGTGGACAACAAACCCTGAAACTTATATCACAAACGGAGCTTACTACGTAACAGAGTACACTCCTGGTGAGCAGATTGTAATGACAAAGAATCCTAACTACTGGGATGCTGATTCAATTACATTCGATACAATTACATGGCACTTAATCGAAGATCCTAACGCTTCTTATTCTGCATATCAGCAGGGTGAATTAGACATGATCAAAGACGTGCCTACAGAAGAAATCCCTTCATTGGAAGGAAATGAAGAATTTAATGTAGAACCTATCATGGGTACTTACTACATCACATTCAACTGCAACAAAGAGCCTTTCGACAACGCTTTAGTTCGTGAAGCTTTATCACTTGCAATTGATAGAGAATATGTTGCTTCAACAATCATGCAGGGAACTTATTCAGCAGCTACTAACTTTGTAGGACCTGGTGTATCTGATGCTGAAGAAGGATCTTCATTCGAAGAAGTAACAACTTCTACATATGGTGACTTCTTTGATAATTCAGATTATGATGCTAACCTTGCTAAGGCTAAGGAATTACTTGCTGAAGCTGGATATGCTGATGGTGCTGGATTCCCTGAAATCGAGTACTTAACAAATGATTCTGGATACCACAAAGCAGTTGCTGAATACTTACAGTCAGCATGGGCTGAACTTGGTATTACAATGACCATCAACATTCAGGAGTGGCAGACAGTAACTGCTGACCGTCGTGCTGGAAACTTCGATGTTGCTCGTAACGGTTGGGTATATGACTGGGATGATCCTTCAAACATGATCAACCTTCTTGAAACCGAAAACGGTAACAATGATGGTAAGTATTCTTCAGAAGAATTTGATAGCCTTGTAGATCAGGCTCGTCAGACTACTGATGTTAGTGAACACTATGATTTACTTCACCAGGCAGAGCAGGTATTGTTAAAGGATGCTGCTATGGCTCCTGTAGCATACTACAACGATTTCTGGTTACAGAAGTCTAACCTTACTGGTACATGGCATTCACCATATGGATATTGGTACTTCATGTACGGTTCTTTAGAGTAAGAAAACTCTTATAATATAGGAAAATATAACGGCCATCGGCGCATTTCGCGCCGGTGGCTTTTTCTTTTCAAAGATTTCCATAAGTGGTAGAATAAAAGAGACATTTTTAAGTATTTGTGGACGTTTGGGGGTAACATAATGGAAGCAATTGAAAAACTAGCTTACGAGAGCTTGATGAGGGAATACATCCTTTGCTATGTCATTGATTTAGAAAATGACACCATTGATTTATTGAAGAAAGAAAAAGAAGAAGGAACCTTTGGCATGGAAGAACATGCCGTATATAGTGAGTTCCATAAGAAATATACGTTTAGTCATTTACATCCGGATTACTGTAATGAACGCTATGAAAACGGAAAAGCAGAATATCTTCAAAGGGTACTTAGTATTAGTAATCATTTTGAATATGTCTATCTTACAAATTACGGAAAGTATCGTAAGGCGGTTTATCATTTACTGGAGAAAAAGGATGGCAAGGTTACAAAGGTGTTATTGGCCTTTGAACGCATTGTAAATGATTCGGAGATGGATTTTGCCCTGATTAAAGGAGCAGAGCTTGAAATGGCAAATAACCGCCAGCAGGAGATGATTCAATGCTTAGCAGGGGATTATGAAACCTGTTACTATGTGGATCTAGGGTCTAATACCTTTGATATTCTTCGAATGAATTCGTACATGTCAAATCGGTTTAAAAGGTCATTTGAAACATATCTCAACTACAACTATACAAAGGCGTTTAACATGTTTATTGAGCGTGATGTAGCACCTCAGGATAAGACCATGCTATACGATTTAATTCTACCAGATAATGTGATTTATCACTTGGAAAAAAAGTCTAGTTATTCTGTAAAATTTATGGCCAGAAGAGAACCGGAAGATGCGTCTATGGGAATAGAATCTAGTCAAAGTTCGCCAGTACACTATGTGGCAAAATGGGCAAGACTGTCTTCGGATCCTACCAAGGCCATTTTAGGGATTAAACTGGTGGAAGAAGAGTTTAAAGAAACAGAACGACAAAGAAAGTTTATGGAAGATGCCTTAGACCAGGCACAGCATGCCAACAAGGCAAAGAGCACCTTCCTTTCCAATATGTCACATGATATTCGAACTCCAATGAATGCCATTATCGGATATACAGAAATTGCTCAGGTGCATATTGGCAATGAGAAAAAGGTTAGTGAGTGTTTAGAAAAGATTATGACTTCTTCGAAACATTTGCTGGATTTGTTAAATGACGTATTAGATATGAGTCGAATAGAAAGCGGTAGGGCAAGACTTTTAGAAGAAAACTATCGTCTATCGGAATTGATTCATGATATCTGGACTATAGAAGAGGGTTCTATTCAGGATAAGAATATTAACTTTACCATTGATATGAGCGAGTTAAAAGATGATGCAGTGGTATGTGATAAGCTTCGAATGCGTCAGATGCTATTAAATTTTATTAATAACGCCATTAAATACACACCAGAAGGTGGAAATGTAGGAGTTGTAGTAAAACAAAGAAAGAGTGTACTAAGAGACTACAGCCGGTATGAAGTGAAAGTAAAGGACGATGGCATTGGAATGAGCAAAGAATTCCAGGAACGTCTTTTTTCTCCTTTTGAACGGGAACAGTCTTCTACCCAAAGCGGTATTGAAGGTACAGGTCTTGGTATGTCACTGGCTAAAAGCATCTTAGATATGATTGGTGGAAGCGTCCGTGTAAAAAGTGAAAAAGGCGTGGGAACTGAATTTACCATTATTTTCGATTTAAAGCGTCAGGAGTACTTAAATGTAGCGGAAGAAATCAATAAAACCTTTGAAGAAAAAACAGGTGTGGAAATACCTGATAAGATTTCAACAGAGGGTGGCACCATATTACTGGTAGAGGATAATTTACTTAATAGAGAAATCGCCCGGGAAATTTTAGAAGAATCCGGA
>JAILMB010000212.1 GCA_024692825.1 Lachnospiraceae bacterium
TAAATATCCTTCTGTAGTTGTTGCTTCCGTTGTTTCTTCTGTCTCAGTCGTCTCTTCTGTAGTCTCAGTAGCATCTGTTGATTCTACCTTCTCTAAGAATTCGGTCTTAATGTAACCTTCGCTATCGTTATAAGATACTAAGGTCCATTCACCTTCTTCACTGTAAGCCTTTAATTCGGTTCCGCTTTCAACCTGACCTTTAGATTCTGCATCTGTAGATGCACTGGCACGAACATTTACCTTATCCGTAACTCGAACCGTATAAGCATTTGCCTCCTTTTCTGCTGCAGCTGCTTCTGCGGCTTTGGCGGCTTCTGCATCTTCCTGTGCTTTCTTTTCAGCTTCTGCTGCGGCTGCGGCATCTGCCTGGGCCTGCTGCTGGGCTGCTAAAAGTGCTGCTTTATAATCAGATGCCCATTTCTGGATTGCTGCCGGCAAGGTTTCTGCCGTAAATGTATTAAAGTCTGCATCCTCTAACTGACGTTCGTTGTACTTTGCCTGAACTTCAGCCTGAAGTGCAAGTAAATCTTCCTGCTGTTCGAATTCAGCAATCAAAGATGAAATGGTTGGATCCATATCATATTCATTATTTTGCTGATTAAAGGAACTGTAAATATTATTAATTACAAGAGCACCTGTTTCTTCGTTCTTCACTACATAGAAGAAATCAAGTCCCGGTGCTGCAGTCTCAAGTCCTGTGAAGTGAATGTCCACTTCTGCAGAAACAAGGTAAGAATTGCTGTCCACACCACGTTTTGTATATACAGAAACAATGTCATAAGAGTCAATACAATTTGATAAAAATGAAATATAGCTTGTTTCTGCTTCGGAAATAGGATACGCAACTGTTGCTAAAGTATCCAAATCATTATTAGCACAAGATGTGTAGTAGGTATTTAATAATGCGCTTATTTCTGAGTCTGTAGCTTCCTCACTGTAGGACTGATATGCCCCGGACAAAGGATTGGAATCTGCTGCAGAATCATCTGTTCCAAAAGCTAATAGAACCACCATTAAAACACAAACAATTCCTGCCCCAAAATAACGCTTATAGTTTATTACAAAATCAATGCATTTAAAAAATATATCTTTTATTTTATCCATAACATTTCCTTTCACACTCCATAGAGTAATGTAGACGACTGGATTCGAACCAGCGATCTTCAGAGTCGGAGTCTGATGCGTTATCCAGCTACGCTACGCCTACAAGAAGGTCAAAAAAGACCCTAACTATATTAACAAAAGGACTATCATAAGTCAATGTGACAGAGTATTTCCTCTGCTATCTCATCCAGGGTTTTCCCATCTACAGCAATGGTGTAATCACGGGCTTTTTCGTAGGACGGCATTCGCTCATCCAGGAAATTTTGAATATCTTTCTCCGTCTTTTTTCCTTCTAAAAGTGGACGTCTGTTATTTCTTTTCACACGAGACAGAATGGTCTTTGCAGTTGCTGACAAAAAGATTACTGTTCCGCCCTTTTTTATTTCTTCCCGATTTGCTTCGAAGGTTGCTACGCCCCCTCCACAAGAAACAATTACGTTTTTTTCCTTTGTTAAGGATGCTACTAC
This sequence comes from Lachnospiraceae bacterium, assembly GCA_024692825.1. Lineage (GTDB taxonomy): Bacteria > Bacillota > Clostridia > Lachnospirales > Lachnospiraceae > JAILEN01. The sequence continues at coordinate 1,572 of JAILMB010000212.1, forward strand.
TTCCCGCTCTACTTTTCGAAAGTAATCCTCCCCTTTTTGTTCAAAAATTTCAGGAATCGACATACCTACACGTTTCACAATCATGTCATCCGTGTCTTCTAATTTCCATCCAATTTTCTTTTTCAGAGCCTTAGAAACGGCTGTTTTTCCAGCTCCCATAAACCCGATTAAATATATATTATTCATTTTATTCTCCGTAGTATTTATGAATAAAAGAAAGCACTCGCTCTAATTCTTCTCTTGGCATCTGACCTGGGGCCGAAAGTGCCCCAACAGAACCAAAGGTAATGCATGAACCAAAGATTTCACCTGCAATTCGACTAATCATTCCAAGTCGATCCATAGACATGGTTACAACAGGAATGTTTGGGTTTTCCTTGTGAAATCCATCGGTTACTTCTAATAGATTTAATACATCGGATACTTCATGAGGCATTACGGCAAGCTTAACGATATCAGCATCTCCATCCTTCATTTGTTCAAGCAAGGTCATCATTACTTCCTTCTCTGGTGTCACCTGAAAATCGTGATGGGAAGTAATCACTAATGCGCCTCTTTCCTGTAACTTTTTAATCAGACGCTCTGGCTTTTCAAATGTAAAAAATTCTACATCAAAAAAATCTGCGCTGTGTACACCTGACATGGAAACCAATAGATTGGACATCTCCTGTGGTGTAAATTCGCAAAGACCCCCTTGTGATTTTGAACGAATGGTAACTAATAATACCGTATCCTTTGTAAGGCTTCTCATTCCTTCTAGTAAGGATTTCACCTTCTCCACATCTGACAAATCTTCATAGTAGTCTGCTCTCCACTCTAGCATTTCCACCTCAGAGTCCACCAAATCCCTTGTACGGGATAAAATAGCCTCCTTTGTTGTTTCTACAATTGGAACACAGACAAGTGGTTTTTTATTATCAATGTATTTACCCTTAACGATTACTGGCATGCTTCCTCCCAATATCAAACACTAAAACTTCTCGTAATTAATCTGCCATATCGGCTACTTCTAAAATCAAACGTTCTGTATCTTCCCATCCAAGACAAGCGTCTGTAATAGACTGTCCATAGGTCTGATGGTCAGAAATCGGTTGATTTCCTTCTACTAAGTAGCTTTCAACCATAACCCCTTTTACAAGAGATTTAATCTCATCTGAGTATCTACGATTGTGCATTACTTCTCTCACAATTCGAATCTGTTCTTTAAACTGCTTGTTGGAATTTGAGTGATTTGCATCCACGATACAAGCAGGATTTACAAGATCCATTTCTTCATACATATTATGAAGACGAATCAAATCCTCATAGTGATAGTTTTGTGTGGTGTTTCCGTGTTTTGAAACTGCTCCTCTTAAAATCGTATGAGCCAAAGGATTTCCTGATGTCTTTACCTCACTGCCTGCGAAGGTAAAATGATGTGGATGCTGAGCTGCATAAACAGAATTTAACATAACCGCATAGTCTCCGGAGGTAGGATTTTTCATACCACTTGCCACATCAAATCCAGATACCACCAAACGATGATGCTGGTCTTCTACACTTCTTGCGCCAATGGCTACATAGGAAAGTAAATCATCTACATAAGGCCAGTTTTCTGGATATAACATTTCATCTGCTGCTGTAAGATGGGTTTCTTCCATAGCACGCAGGTGCATTTTACGAACAGCAATCAGGCCCTCTACCATATCCGGTTTTGCTGTTGGATCCGGCTGAGAAGCAATTCCCTTGTACCCACTGCCTGTGGTTCTTGGCTTGTTGGTATAAATTCTTGGTACAATATACACTCTGTGTTGTACACGCTCTGCAACCTTTGCCAAACGATTGATATATTCGCAAACGCTATCCTCATTATCTGCAGAACAAGGTCCCACAATCATAAGAAAACGATTGTCTTTTCCCGTAATAATATCTGCTATTTCTTTGTCTCGTTTTGCCTTGATTTCCTGTAGTTCTTTTGAAACCGGAAACCTCTCCTTAATCTCCTCAGGAGTTGGCATCTTTGCAATGTAAGTAAAACTCATTTCTTTTTCCTCGCAATCTTTTATCTTCAATGTTTATGAAAAACATCTTTTTTTGATTTCCTCTGTAGGCATCTTTTGTCCTGTCCACAGTTCAAATGCTGCTGCCCCCTGGAACAATAGCATATATTCACCATTTAAATACCTTGCGCCTACCTCTTTTGCATCCTTTAAAAGTCTTGTCATACTAGGATGATATATAATATCCGACACAAACAAGTCCTGTCGTAAAAACTCTTTTTTCACAAGAGAAATATCCTCTTCCATTCCAACATTAGTGGCATTCACCAGTAAATCAGATTTTCCGATTGCCTGCTTCAGCTCATATTCATCAGCCATATCCAAGACCATGATTTTTGCATTTGTCTCCTTTTGGATTCGTTCCGCAAAGGAAACCGTATCTTGAAAAGAGGCATTTTTTCTCTTGAAAAGGAAGATTTCTTTCACTCCATCTAAGGCTGCCTGGGTAAGGATGGACTTGGCAGCTCCACCAGCACCTAATAGCGTCATCTTTCCTCCGCGGATATCGAAGTCCACATCACGCAGAGAATCCATATATCCTATGCCATCTGTGGTATGCCCATAGAGTTTTCCATTTTCATTTACAACAGTATTCACTGACTGGCAAAGGTAAGACGCCTTTGACAGTTCATCTAAATATGGAATCACTGACTCTTTGAATGGCATTGTTAAATTAAACCCTCTAGAGCCAAACAATCGCAAAGATTTCACCGCCGTTTCAATCTCATGAGGCTCAATATCAAAGGCCAAATAACAGTAATCCAATCCAAGGATGGAGCAGGCTTCATTATGCATTGCCGGGGATTTTGAATGTTGTGCAGGATGCCCTAATAAACATAGTAAATTTGTGTATCCTGATATATTCAAATTCATAGATTTTGTCTCCGTTTTATACTATTATTAATAGGGATATTTCCACCTATTTCAACCTATTAATATTATATGAAATCACATAAGGTGTCAAACCTCGAAACACCGAAAAAGAAAGGCTAGATTATGAAAAAATCATTTTTAAAAACTCCACCTATGGGGTGGAATTCCTATGACTACTATGACACCACTGTTACAGAAGAAGAAATCCTTAAAAACGCTATTTACATGAAAGAACATCTTCTTGCCTTTGGATGGGAATATGTTGTAGTTGACATCCAATGGTACGCTATTGGCGCAGGAAGTCGTAGAGATGAATATCAATACATTCCCTTTTCTGAAGCAGCTATAGATGATTACAGTCGCTTTATTCCAGACCCAACCCGTTTTCCCTCTTCTGTAGGAGGAAAAGGATTTGGTCCCCTGGCTGATAAAATCCATGACATGGGATTAAAATTCGGAATTCATATCATGCGAGGAATCCCTAGAATCTGTGCTCATGGACATCATAAAGTTTTAGCAAATGCCCTGTCTTCGACTGAAGATTTATCTTTCTATGATGCAGCAGATATTGCTAATCCCTCTTCTATTTGTAATTGGAATCCTGACATGTATGGAGTAAAACAAACAAAAGAAGGCCAGGCATACTACGATTCTCTAATTTCTCTATATGCTTCATGGGGTGTGGATTTTATTAAGTGCGATGATATTTGTAATACCCACGCAAACCCAATGGAGCCTTATGAAGGACGCCACGAAATCGAAATGCTTGCATCTGCTATTTCCCGTTGTGGCAGAGATATTGTTCTTTCCCTATCTCCCGGACCTGCCCTTATCGAGCAGGCCTGGCATTATGAAACCTATGCAAATATGTGGCGAATCACCGATGATTTCTGGGATAATTGGGACTTACTAAAAGATATGTTCAAACGTTGTGAGTTATGGAATGCTCATGTAAAAGAAGATTGTTATCCGGATTGTGATATGCTTCCTCTAGGAAAAATCGGAAAAGGTTTTAATCAGCTTCGTACCACAGCCTTTACCTATGAAGAGCAAAAAACAATGATGACCCTCTGGTGTCTCTTTGGTTCGCCTCTTATGTTAGGTGCATATCTGCCAGAGTTAGATCAAAAAACAGAGAAATTACTAACAGATCAGTCTCTTCTTCGTCTACTTTCGCCAAAGCATGTTCCTCATCAGATTATGCGAAATAATGCCGAAGCCGCATGGTATACAAAACACGAGGAAACAGGAGAAATCAATGTCGCACTGTTTAATCTGTCAGATGAACCACGTACCATCTCGATTTCACTTTTCGGGAAAAATTTTTCAAAAGAACTTCTCCCTCACGCATCCATCCTACTTCCGTTTTAAACAAAAGCAGGCCTTACGAAGGCCTGCTTTTGTTATTGGAAATACCAATAAATTCCATATCGTTCGTTTTTTATTTCATCGTAAGGTACAAAACTATAGTCTCCAAATTGGTACTCAATTTGATTCTTATGAGTTTTCTTCTTTAACACTAAACTTGGATCTTTCTTTACCCGATCTAATGTAGTTGCTTTTGGTAAAGACAAATACTCCTCCTTTAGTATGGCACGAAAGGTCTTTGCATACTCAATATCCGGTTTCACTCCACCAGGAGCAATCATCTTCCACTTTGGAGCATATACATCAATTCCAGCTTCTGTCACCTCAAGAATATCTTCTGTGGGAAGCTTCGCTGCCAGCACAAAAGGACCATAGGAAAATCCAAGTACTTCATCACAATCTGGCAAAGTTAGAGTTTGTAAGCGTTTTTCTAACGTAACCTCTAACACCGCCTTTTTCCCTGGTTCAAGATCTACATATACGTCTCTTTTCTCCTTGCCATCTACAAGAAATACACTACTCCAGGTAGGCTTACGAAGAGATACTAAAACCCTTTGTTTTTCCTTGGAAAGGAAAATAATCTCCACCTTATCCGATGTTTTTAAATCAGCTTTTATTGTAACCTTTACATTCTTTTTCTTCCAATTCAGAGTGGATGAAATATATTGGGTGATAAACAAATGGGCATCCTTATGAAAATAAATACTATCCTGTAATTTCATAAAGTCTTCCATTCCTGTACCGGTGCAACACCAAAAGAGATTGTCCGCGGGATCAGAAGTTCCAAAATATTTAAAAAAACCTGTTCCCATTGGATTAAAATAGGTCGTGCCGCCTTTTTCATTTACAGATCCCATTTTGGCATTAAAAACAGCCTTTTCATAGTAATCTAAATAGGACTCATCCTCCGTTTTTTTGAACAGCTTTGTAGAGAGTTTCATCATATTATAGGTGCAGCAACTTTCTCCATTGCATTGACTTCTTGCCCCATCTAACAATCCGTCTCTTCTGAAATGTTCCATATCACCTACCGCTCCTGTAGGATAAGTCTGTGTATTTACGACACGCCAGTAGAAGTCTTTTGTAACATCTAAATAACCCTCATTGTGCATGGCCCCAATATATTTTGGAATGGTTGTATTGGCATGAACTCCATTTAAAGCATCCTCATCATAGGACAAATGGGCATAAAGCGTTTCATCGCAAAATACCTCTGCTGCTTTCTTAAACTCTTCATCCTTCGTAATAAAATACAGCTGATACAACACATCATTCATACCACCATATTCTGTCTTTAAAATTCGATTTCGAATAGTTTCATTCCAGGATAAGGCTCTTCTGCAAACCCATTTTCCCAGGTCTTTTGCTACTTCAAGAGCCTCTTTATTATCTGTATAAATATAAATGTCTAAGACTCCTTGCAATACTTTATGAAGGGCATACCAGGGAACCCAGGTTTTCCCTGTCTTTTTCCCCTCTTCAATATCAAACTGTTCTTCTGCCCTACAATCTTTTTCACAAGTTGCCGCCGATAAAAACCCGTTTCCATAGTATCGTTGCACCTCTCTAAGAGATGACACAATGTACTTCAAATTTTCCTCAAGTTCCTTGTCATGTAAACTGGCTACCGCCATAGCAGCTGCCGAAAAATAATGACCTAAGTCATGTCCGCCAATGAGAGAATTCTCCCATCCACCATAGGGCGTAGCGCCTAAATCCGATACTCCTGCATTTCTTCGAAAAGCACAAAGAACCCGATCCGGTTCCATCTTTTTAATAAAGGAAAGAACTCGGTCTCGGGCCTTTTTCATTTCCGAATCATTTAATGAAACATCACTTAAATCAAAAGATTCGATTCTATTATTCAATTTATTTTTCCTCTTTACTTTCTTCCCCCTCTTCATATTTATAAAGTAAATCGTCGTAGCCTAAAGATTCTTCTTTAATATGCTTTGCAAACACTTTATAAATAAAGAAAGAACAAACATAAGCTTCCGTGGAAAAACCAACCATAAACATAACCATAAGCATTGGTAAGTTTACATAAGAAATATAAGCTAATACTGCCTTAATTCCTGCACATACCAAAGTATAAGGAATTAAATATCCAATCATCATTTTTGCTGCATTTTTAAACTGTACACCTAAGGTATCTTCCATTTTTGCAATTACAGGGAATAACCAGGTCTCAAAAGAAATCCATAGGAAGAGTAAAACATAGCTTACTCCAAGCATCATAGCCCCTATGCTTCCCATATCGATTTGCTGCCAAAAACGAATATCTAAGAATAGTACCACCAACGCTAGTAACATCACTAACCACGCTAAGGTAGCCTGTTTAAAGTTCTTTTTAAACGCAGCGAAGAAATTCTTCCATACGTATCCATCTCCATATCGAACGGAATACAAACTCACAGAATACAGTGCACTAATTGATGCTCCAATGGTAAAAATTGGAAGACAACAAACAATGAATAAAATATTTAATAACAGTAAGTCTGTAACCTTATTTAAAAATCGAATAAATGGATTGTCGTATGTAAACATAAGCCTCTTCCTCCTGCGCTTTCCACGTATACTACATTGTGATATAAGAAACGAGCGGGTTATCCCCGCCCGTTCATTATATCAAATAAAAATTTTATTTAATACCACTGATGGCAATTGATTCAATAATAACTCTCTGGAATACAAAGAATAATAACAATGTCGGAATCATAGCAATTACTGATGCCGCCATAATCAGGGCGTAATCACTTTGAATCGCATAGTAGGAATTGAAGGAACGAATTACTACCTGCAATGTCCATGTAGATTCACTACGTAAGAAAATTGTAGGAGCAAGGTAATCATTCCAAATACCCATGAACCATAACATCAACTGAGTTCCTAATGCACCCTTCATCAAAGGTAAAAATACTCTTAAATAAGTTGTAAAGTAGTTACAACCATCCAACTTTGCTGCATCCATAAGATCTGAAGGAATGCTGTATAGATTCTGTCTTAAGAAGAAAATCATACCAACATTACCAAAGCATCCTGGAATAATAAGTGGAAGTAATGAGTTTGTCCATCCTAGTTTTGAGAACAATACATACTGAGGAATCATTACAACTGCAAATGGAATCATAATGGTAGCAAGTAATGCCAAGAATAACATATTCTTTCCTCTAAAGTTCATCTTAGCGAATGCAAATGCTGCTAATGATGAAGTAAATCCACCAATTAATAATACAGGAATTTCAACCTTAATAGTATTAATAATACCAGAGATAAAGTTTGCTTTTTTCAATACTTCAGAGTATTTACCAAGTAAGATTGGATCAGGGAAAAGTGTTAAACTTCCTGATAAAATCTGATTCTTCGTCATGAATGATGTAGCCACCATGTAAATCAATGGGAACACCATACATACTGCAAGGAGCAAAAGTAATATAAATACCACAATATTTATAAAACGCTCTCTTGGGGTGACAACTTTCGCTGTTTGATAGTCTTTATTGCTTGCTTTCATTTTAGTCTTACTCAACGCTTTCACCCCCTTAATCTATTGTTTTAACCCATTTATCCTGGCCCCAGAAGTTCAGTGCCGTAATGATAAATATGATAATTGCCAAAATTACTGCGATTGCACTACCGTATCCAAGCTGTCCATGTTCAAACGCTTTTTCATACAAGTAGAATACAACGGTTGCCGCACTATAGTTCTTTCCTCCGGAAGAAACCATAACTTGTACTTCTACGAATACCTGGAAACCACCAATCAAACTAGTAATTAAAATATAAAATGTTACCGGTGAAAGCAAAGGCACCGTAATGTTTCTTAACTTCTGCCATCCGTTGGCTCCGTCGATTTCTGCCGCTTCGTAATAATCTCTCGGAATATTTTGTAGCCCGGCCAGATAAAGAATAATCGAAGTTCCTAGACCCTTCCACGTCATGAAGATGATCATAGAAACTTTAACCATGGTCTCATCTCCTAACCAGTTAGGTCCGTGATTACCTGTTAAAAATTTGTAAATTGTGTTAAACAAACCATAATCATAGTTAAATACCCAAGCCCACAAAATAGATACTGCAACCAATGATGATACAACAGGTACGTAGTACATTGTGGTTAGGGCTCTCTTCATAGGGATTTTACGATTTAATCCCATGGCGATTGCGCCACCTAATATCATACCAATAGGAATACCAATCATGTAAATAACGGTATTCAACATTGCTTTCCAGAATTTTTCATCTTGCAAAATTTCAATATAGTTGCGAAGTCCTACCATATTGCCGAGAAGGGAATTAATACCAGTCCAACGGCTCATACTAACTACTACCGCAAATATAATCGGGTAGGCCATAAAACATAAGAAGCCAATGAAAGGAGCTGCAATAAATAGCCACGCCCATCGCTCTTCTCTTTTTGCCATTTCTGACATTTGTACTTTTACTTTGGTTTTCTCCATTTCTAACTCCCTTTTGTAATCTCTGTTGTATCCCCTAATCATTTGATCATACAACAGGTTTTATATTATTTGAGCCCCTCTTTAGAGGGGCCCAAATGAAATTGTAACTTTATAAGTAAGTAAAAGATTTAGAATTAGTTTGTAGCTGAATTCTGAAGTTCAATAGCATTATCTAAAGCATCCTGCATTTCAGGCTGTACTTCCTGTAAGAAGTCTTCTACAGTTGTATCACCTGTCTGGATGTTTGTAACACCTTCCCAGAAAGGATCAAACCATTCTGCATTGTAGGTGTAATCTGTTTCCTGTAATGCTGCTTCATACTTATCTGTTCCATCAAAGTAGTTGAATAAGATACTAACATTTGAAGGGAAAGGAAGTTCTCCGTTCTGTACTGCTGTTAAGAATTCACCATAAGCTAACTCTGTAATGTTAGGTAACTGGATAGATTCTCCTGTAGTAATACCAGAAACTGCCTTCTGTCCATCTTCATCTGTTGAAAGTGCTGCAACCAAAGCTGCTGAAAGTTCAGGATATTCTGTTGTAGCTGATACTGCATATCCTACTGAACCCATCCATGTGTGGCTCTTTCCATCGCCGCTAGGTCCTACAGGCCATGCACAAAGATCCCAGTTGTAAGGGAATGTGTTTTCATCCATGAATGCTGCAATATCCCATGTACCACATGCATAGAAACCAATCTGTCCATCTAACCATCTCTGGTATCCACCAAGAGCTGTGTCCTGTTCAACAGAAGGTGTAACTGCATACTTTGTTGTTAAGTCTGTGTAGAATGTAAGAGCTTCTTTCAACTGTGCATTGTCTGCAACGTTTACTTTAGTCATATCATCATTTAAGAACTTAACACCATTTGAGTAAAGGTATGGGCTCATACCAAACTGGTTAGCATTTGCAACACCCCACTGATCAATTTCGCCGTCTCCATCAGTATCCTGTGTTAAAGCCTGGCAAACTTCCAAGAACTCATCATATGTGTAAGGATTTTCAGGATCTGGATATTCCAAACCAGCTGCATCGAATAAGTCTTTGTTATAAGCAAATGCGAAGCAAGATAAATCCTTAGGTAAAGCATATAAGCTTCCTGATCCTACTGCGGTTCCATCGTAACGGTAAATCTCCTGAGTAGTTCCCCAAGTACTTTCGATTGTAGCTGCATCTACATAATCATCTAATGATAAGATGTATCCGTTATCTACATAAGAACGTACTGCTGAAGGTCCAACATAGAAAACATCTGGCATGTCACCAGCGGTCATGTTTGCTGTCATCTTTGTGTTGTACTCATCCTGAGTAGTTACTTCAAATACAACCTCTTTGATTTCGTCTGAATGTTCTTCAACGAATCCTTCCAATACTTTCTTGTAAGCTTCTTTTTCATGATCCTGCATGTACAAGAAAACATTTAATGTTGCGTCACCGTTTCCTGTAAGTGACTCTGTTGTGGTTTCATCCTCAGCAGTTTCATCGGTAGATGTTTCTCCTGCTTCTTCTGTTGTAGTAACATTACCACAGCCAGTCAAAGCTGAAACACCCATTACTGCTACTAAGAATAGCGATAATAATTTCTTCTTCATTTATTCCCTCCTATAACCCTAAAAAATAAAATGAAAAATGTTTCGGGTTGTTAACCCCTTTTTGTTTACAATGTCATTCTAACGCCCCTTTCTTTTAGAGTCAACGAATATTTTAGTTTTAGTTAAACTATTTTACCTTTTCGTGAATTTCAACAACAACGCAAAGTAATTTTTGTTAATTAAAACGAATACTTTTTTGTACGAAAGAGTTGACAGTTGGGGTACAATGTTTTTGTACATATCTGTACCAAATACAAATACATATATATCACAATAACAGAAGGAGAATCGGATGATATACATTACATCACCTGACGAAGGGTTAGAGCTATTTAAGGTGCTAGGATCCGATGTACGAATCGACATTATTAAATTGCTACTGAAAAACCAACGAATGAACATGAATGAGATCGCCACTCAGTTAAAAATAACAAATGGCGCCCTAACAAATCATATTAAAAAAATGGAAGCCTGTGGAATCATTACTACTTCTGGTGAAGCAGCCGGTCATGGAAATCAAAAGATTTGTAGTTTAAATATGGATAAGTTACTGATTGACTTTACCACACCTGAGTCTAGTCAAAATGTATACAATACCAATATTAAAATCGGTCATTATTCAGACTATCAGGTCTATCCAACCTGCGGTATTGCCACATCAGAATCCCTTGTTGGAGAAGTTGACGACACAAGATACTTTGCCCATCCTGATCGATACAATGCTGAGATTCTTTGGTTTACCAAAGGATATGTTCAATATGAAATACCAAACTTCATTCCTTCCGGACAAAAGATTACAGAAATTATGATTTCTGCTGAGATTTCTTCAGAAGCACCTGGAGTAAATAGCGTCTGGCCATCTGATATTACATTTTATATTAACGATACGGAGATTGGTACCTGGACTTCCCCTGGTGATTATGGTGATGTTCGAGGAATCTTTACACCGGATTGGTGGTTTGATAACTGGAATCAGTATGGATTGTTAAAACTGTTAGTGATTAACTCAAGTGGAACTTATATTGATGGTTTAAAGATTTCAGATGTAACCATCGATACCTTTGAACTGGACTATAGAAGTAAAGTCCAATTCAAAATCGCTGTAAAAGATGATGCTGCTCACGTTGGTGGACTTACCATCTTCGGTTCCGCTTTTGGAAACTATGCTCAAGATATCAATGTAAATATTCATTATGTGCCTATGGACGAGTGATTCAATTACTGAATCTTTTTCGCCCAGAAGCTTCGGCCGTCTTCACTGACGCCGCAAATACCGACAGTTGCTGTTTGTCTTTCTCTATCATAGACATAAGCAACTGTCGTTTTTTCTTTGTACGGACCATAGCTTATATCTAAGTGATTGTCGTCTTTTAACTCCCACTCCCCACAGACAGAACAATGTTCATAGTAACTGTTTTCTCCTAGTTTCATTGGTGTTGAAACTGAGATTCCCTGAGGGATTGTTTTGTAAAAATCAATTCTCTCGTAGAAACCATATAATTCTTCTTTGGTAAATTTATGTTCACTCTTTCCAGCATAGATTTCACTTTCCACATATGGCCAACCATCCTCAGAAAAATACATTCTTCTCACTTGCATGGTGGAAGGTTCCGGCGTATCTGTAAAGTTTTTCTCACGAATATGTGTCACTAAAAAATAGTCTCCCTCTTCGTTTCTTAATACCGAATTATGACCTGGTGCCATATAAGAAGTTCCATCATTCCACTGATAACCTGCCATCAAAAGGTTTCCGGCTGTACGGGTTCCAAGAGCACTGATTAAAGACTCTCCCTGAGCATCCAAGAAAGGTCCTTCTACATGTCTGCTTCTTCCAACACAAATATTGTAATCACTCTTTAGAGAACCATAGGAAACAAAAAGATAGTAAAAATCATGCTCTTTGTTATAAATCATATAAGGTCCTTCAACTGCTGTACTTAAGTATTTTGGACGCTTTGCTACACAGGTTCCGATAATATTTTTCATTTCACAAGAAAAAGAATCCGTTTTTTCATCATAGGTCCATTCTCTTGGGCACTTATTTTTAGAAAGCCCTGTTTCCTCATCCAGCTCAAGAACATAGCAGCCGCCCCAAAATGACCCATAGAGCATATACATTTTTCCTGTTTTCTCATCTGTAATAATGTTGGCATCTATAGCATTGACCGGGAGTTTATCAGAAGTTTTTAATACGATTCCCCTTGGTTCAAAAGGTCCCTCTGGAGAAGAAGATACTGCCAAAAAGATACATGACTGTTGCACTCCCCAGGAAGAATTACTGCAATACAAGCGATATTCATCCTTTACCTTTACAATATCAGGAGCCCAGATATCTCTACTTTTTGTCCATTCATAGGCTTCCTCTGGAACTTCGCATACCTTTCCCTTTGATGTGAAATGAATCATATCATCTGAAGTTTTAAGCAATGCACCTGTACTGTAAATATAATATTTTTTTGATACCGGATCCTGATATGCAGCTGGATCATGAGTCATCCAAAGTCCCGGCTGTTGTCTATTTTCAATATCCTTAAATGAGGGTTTTGGTGGTTCTTGTACAAATTCTAAGTTTTCCATATTTCCTTTTTGTTCTCCTTTTACCATTTCTTTTGTGGGCAACTTCCATCCTTTTTCATTGCCCGAAACGCAACATAGCAGCCGCAACTTTGACAAGTTCCAGCTGTATTTTTTTCACACCCCTCGCAAATATCAAGCCTTTTTGAAATCAAAGAATCGGTTGCCCGATCCTTCTTATCAAGCAACCGATATAGCTTATTTGTATATTCCAATACATCCTTAGGAAGTTGATTTAATATTTCACACTGTCTGCAAAAAGTTAATTTTTCTTCCATTCCCCACTGCCTCTTTCGTCACAATCTTACTTAGCTTTAAAACGAAGCATTGTAACACTGCTTGGTGCTAAGTTGATAGTTGCTTTGTTTCCCTTACATTCATAGTCTGTAAAGTTATCCTCAGTAACAACTTCCGGATTTTCAAAGGTATTATGTTCATGAATTTCACCAGTTACTACTGTAGATTCCACTACTTCATAATCTCCATCTGCAAAAGTTACATTCAAAGTCTCTTTATCATCTACCGATAAGTTGTTCAATGTAACTGTGATAATTCCATCCTTATCTACAGAAACAGACTCTGTTACCTTAGGTACGCTCCACTCACCAGCGGTAATATTCTCCACATTGGTAAGAGAAGAATCTAATAATTCTCCATCCTGATGATAGCGATACTGATGCATTACATGGTAGGTAGGTGTCTTAATCATCTTTTCCCCTTCTGTAAGAAGAACTGCCTGTAATACATTTACCATCTGAGCAAGATTTGCCATCTTTACACGATCAGAATGCTTGTTAAATACATTCAAAGTAATTCCAGCTACCAATGCATCACGAATGGTGTTTTGCTGATATAAAAATCCCGGATTTGTACCAGGTTCGCAGGTATACCATGTTCCCCACTCATCTACAATCATTCCAATCTTTTTATCAGGATCATATTCATCCATGATATGTCCATGTCTTGTAACAAGTTCATCCATGTACAACGCTTTACTTAAGGTCTTATACCACACTTCTTCATCAAATTCGGTGGCACTTCCTTTGATTTCCCATCCTTCAGGATGTACGTAATAGTGAAGAGATAATCCATCCATAAATCCATGGAACTGAGGTAACGTATGGTCATGAGTAACATCTAACACTGTCTTTGTCCAGTGGAAGTCATCTACATTGGCTCCTCCACATACTTTTTTAATGGGTTTGTCAGGGTTGTAGACTCTTACGTATGTTTGGAATCTACGATATAAATCTGCGTAATATGAGGGACGCATATTTCCGCCACAACCCCAGTTTTCATTACCCACTCCAAAATAATCTATGGTCCAGGGTTCTTCATGGCCGTTTTTCTTACGTAAATCAGCCATTGGAGATACACCTTCAAATGTCATATATTCTACCCATTCAGACATTTCCTGAACGGTACCGCTACCAACATTTCCATTGATATAGGTCTTGCATCCAAGCTGTCTGCAGAGTTCAAAAAATTCATGCGTTCCGAAGCTATTGTCTTCAACCACTCCGCCCCAATGAGTATTTACCATTTTCTTTCTATTTTCTTTTGGACCAATACCATCTTTCCAGTGGTACTCATCTGCGAAGCATCCTCCCGGCCAGCGAAGCAAAGGTACCTTTAGCTCTTTCAAAGCCTCTACGACGTCACAACGCATTCCGTTTATATTTTCGATATCGGAGTTCTCTCCTACATATATTCCTTCGTAAATACATCTTCCTAAATGTTCTGAAAAATGTCCGTACACTTCTGGATTAATATGAGATACTTCCTTGTGGTTATTAATTACTAATTCAGACATATAATCTCCTTAATTCCTCTGTCGGGCTACTCATTTATGTAACGCACGCCCCAAATTGTTTCATTGTTATCGGAAACCGCCATAAAGCAAATGGTATGATTTCCAGCTTCATCTGTCATTTGAATCACAGTACCGTTGTAAGTTTGATCCCCTAAGGTCACAGAAATATAATTTTCTCCTTCCTTAAACTCATAACTTCCTTCGGTATCTCCCTTGATTTTTCCATCAGAAAACTCGTAGGTCTCTGTATGCTCAATTACAGAAGATACATCTGTACCATGATTTAAAATATAAAAGGTTCCTGATAAGGTATCCTTTGTTACTCCACCCTCAATATAAGATTCATCAGAGGTTTCAAAAGGAGCCATCACATACCAGTCATCTTCTGTTAAATACAACTGATGAACTCTTGGTTCATGATATTCCGTTCCCTCATCAAATCTTTGATGATAAGTGATGTATGTGTTTCCGTCAGCACCGGTAAACACTGACTGTCCACCAGGAGCCATGTAACTACCATCTAATGATGGCAATGTATAATTTCCGGCCATTTTTAAGCCATATGAGAAATAATCCTCTTCATCATCCCAAGTTTTTCCCGAAGCATCATAGTAAGGACCTGTTGGAGACTCACTGCGATACTGTCTCATTTGATAACCACCCTCTCGGGTTAATTCCCCATAAGAAACGAATAAATAATAATATCCGTTTTCTTCGTTATATGTGATATATGGACCTTCACATGCATGATGTCCACCGCCAATTAAATGATAACCAAAGTATGCATCTACATCATTTTCCTCATCAGTTTCCGGATGAATTGGAAATCCAGTAGTAGGATCAAGTTCTAGCATAAAAATTCCGCCAGACCAGGAACCATATACCATCCACATCTTTCCCTCTTCATCTGTAAACACAGCAGGGTCAATGCAATTTGGCCATTCTTCATTGTTATAAGCACCGTATTTGAAGTAACGGGATGTATCAGCCCCTTCACCTAACACCTCCATCAAATCCGTCTGATCCACTTCCGATTTTGTAAATCCTGAATAAAGTAAATCTCCTACATATTCATAAGGACCATCGGGTGTATCACTTACGGCTAGTGCCAACGCCGACTTAATGTATGTGGAACTCGTACAAAAATAAAGCATGTACTTTTCCATTGTTTCATTGTAGTAAATATTTCCTGCCCAAACGGAATAACCTCCATCCTCGTTTTTTCCCACATAGGAAAATGCAGGTAAGCTTCCGTCATAAAGGTTTGAAATATATTTTGTTGGACTTCCGTTTGCAACGTAATCCCAATCATTTAAGTTCTCAGACTTAGCCAGGACCATATGGGAACCTGTCATGTAATAAGTATCATCTGCTAAAATGATCTGTGGATCATGACAAGATATCCCATTTTCATACATTCCTGTTAAGATTTGGTCTGCGGAAAGATCAGAACCCGAACCAGAGGAGAAAGATGAGTTCGTTCCCGCTGTTCCGCAGCCAGTAAATCCTAACGTGAGAACTAAGAGAGAGATTGCGGCTGTCGTTATTTTTTTACACTTCATTTTTACTCTCCATATTTTTCTTACAGTTTATTTTTTAGAATCTGTTTCTTGGCATTTGTTTCTTACAATTTGTTTTTGCAATTTGTTTCTTTGCAATTTGATTCTTTACAACTTGATTCTTAAAATCGATTGTCATAAGAAAATACCGGACGATTATTTTCATCCCACACCACCGGCATTAAAAATGCATGACGGTTTGGATTATATAAAGGATTTCCCTCGATTTTTTCTTCTGTTCTGCAGTGATATACCATGATATCTCTGCCATTTTCATCCTTAACAAATGAATTATGTCCCGGGCCGTAAAGTTCTTTAGAAGCATCCGTTTTCAGTACCGGATAACGCTCTTTTTTCCAGCTGAGGGGATCGAGTAAATCTTTTCCACTTTCTGTAGATAACATACCTACACAGTATGCCGCTCCTGTCTCGCTTGCTGAAAATGTCAAATAAATCTTATTTTCCTTTTTCACTACGGAAGGGCCTTCATTTACCCAAAATCCTACGCGCTCCCAATCATAATCGGGAGTTGTTAAAAGGACCTGAACAGTAGCCAACTTCGTAGCAGACTCCATACGAGCAATATAAAGATTGCTGATTTGTTTTCCAACACCAACCTTTTCAGCCCATACATAGTAGTAATTTCCCTGATCTTCAAATACGGTAGCATCTAAAGAGAAAGCTCTAAAAGAAAATTCATCCTCATCTGCACACTGCATTTTTCCTTTTTCTACCCAAGGATCGTTATATGGATCATCCCCTGTGCATTCCAAAACATAAGGACGAATGTTCCATACATCTTCTTTCATACCACCGGCAAAATAGATGTACCATTTTCCGAAGATATGATGCATTTCTGGAGCCCAGATGTGCTCGCTCATAGGACCGCTTTCATGTTTTGTCCAAAGGACCTTTTCCTCTGCCAAAGCTAAATCCTCTAGTGTCTTACTCCGGCGTAATACTATCTGGTCATAGGCAGGAACCGATGCCGTAAAATAGTAATATCCGTCAAAATAGGTAACAAATGGATCTGCTCTTTGCAATATCCAAGGTTCATTGAATTTGAATGTGTTATCCATCATTTATCTCCCGTCGTATTTTAAAATTATCTAAACTATTTTAATTCTAACTATAATTATAGTCAGGAGTAAAAAATTTTCAACTCATTAAAATACATAAAAAACCACATCATTATTATGTTATTTTTCACAAAGAAAAAATAAAAAGACACCATTTCTTATTAAAAAAATGGTGTCTTTCTCTATTAAACTGTATTTACTTGAACAATTGTCCTTATTTGTCGTGATGTTCTGAAACGTAGCGTTGGATATTAGAAGCATTTACAAACTTCTCACTGCTATTCCCCTCGACCACTACTAAGGTAGGTGCTTGCATAACGCCATACTTTTCTGTTAACTCTGGCTCTTCCTCAGCATCAATTACAATGTATTCCTCATCAGAAAGGATTTCCTTTGCCTTCGCACAGTTTGGACAGGTCTTTGTAGTAAACAAATATCTCGCTGTAACCTGTGGTGTAAAGGTAAGTTCTGTCATCTCCTGATGGCTTCCCTCAGGCATTTCTTCTTTGACAGGTGCTGCCTTTGCGGTAACATCGATCTTTTTTGAATGAGCTACATCATATAATCTACGGTTCTTGTACTCCTGAAGTTTACCTTCGTTCCAGTTTTGAACCGGACGATAGTAACCAGTAATACGAGAATAAATCTCAGTACGGGCACCACAGGTAGGGCAGGTAGCATGTTCACCGGAAATATATCCATGTTCTTTACAAACAGAATAAGTAGGTGACATGGTGTAATATGGCAACTTGTAGTTTTCAGCAATGGTGCGAACCAATTTGGCAGCTGACTGCCAGGTTGGAAGCTTTTCTCCAAGGAATGCATGGAATACCGTACCTGAAGTATACAAGGTCTGTAATTCATCCTGAACATCCAATGCATCAAAAATATCAGCTGTGTAGTCTACTGGTAAGTGAGATGAATTGGTGTAGTAAGGTGTATCTCCTTCGTTTCCTGCAGTAATAATATCAGGAAAACGTTCCTTATCATGTTTTGCAAGACGATAGGTGGTTGATTCTGCAGGAGTAGCTTCTAAGTTATACAGATCGCCATATTGTTCCTGATAATCAGATAAGCGTTCTCTCATGTGATTCAATACGTCTTTTGCAAAATTCTGTGTCTCTTCATGAGTCAAATCAGCCTTTAACCATGAAGCATTCAAACCAACTTCATTCATACCAATTAGACCAATGGTAGAGAAATGGTTATTGAAGGTTCCAAGATAACGCTTTGTATATGGATATAATCCTTCATCTAATAGTTTTGAAATAACGTCACGTTTAATCTTTAAGGAACGAGCAGAAACATCCATCAAACGATCCAATCTGCGATAGAAATCTGCTTCATCACTAGCCTGGTAAGCAATACGTGGCAAGTTGATGGTAACAACTCCAACGGAACCGGTGCTCTCACCACTTCCAAAGAATCCTCCGGATTTCTTACGTAGTTCACGAAGATCCAAACGAAGTCTACAGCACATGCTTCGTACATCAGAAGGTTCCATATCAGAATTGATGTAATTTGAAAAATATGGAGTGCCATATTTTGCTGTCATCTCAAATAATAATTTGTTGTTTTCTGTTTCAGACCAATCAAAGTCCTTTGTAATCGAATACGTAGGAATTGGATACTGGAAACCTCTGCCATTGGCATCTCCTTCGATCATAACCTCTAAGAAGGCACGATTAACCATATCCATTTCCTGTTTACAATCTTTGTATTTAAAGTCCTGTTCTTTTCCACCAACGATAGCTGGAAGTTCTGCTAGATCCCCAGGTACAGTCCAATCCAATGTAATGTTTGTAAATGGTGCCTGTGAACCCCAACGGCTAGGTGTATTTACGCCATAGATAAAGGACTCAATGCACTTTTTCACCTCACGATAAGTCAAATTGTCTGCCTTTACGAAAGGAGCCAAATAGGTATCAAAGGAGGAAAAGGCCTGTGCGCCTGCCCATTCATTTTGCATGATACCAAGGAAGTTCACCATCTGATTACAAAGCACGGACAAATGCTTTGCCGGAGCTGATGTGATCTTTCCTGGAATACCGCCCAGGCCTTCTTGAATCAATTGTTTTAGAGACCATCCTGCACAATAACCGGTAAGCATAGATAAGTCATGAATATGAATATCTGCATTTCTATGTGCATTTGCAATCTCCTGGTCGTAAATTTCTGATAACCAATAGTTTGCAGTAATGGCTCCAGAGTTTGAAAGGATCAAACCACCTACAGAATATGTAACGGTGGAATTTTCTTTTACTCGCCAGTCCTCAACTTTAACGTAACTGTTTACAACATCCTTATAATCAAGGATGGTATTTTTCATGTTACGCATTTTTTCTCTTTGTTTACGATACAAGATATAGGCCTTTGCAACCTCAGTGTAACCAGTCTGTTCTAAGACATGCTCCACACTATCTTGAATATCTTCTACAAAAATCTTATTCTCTTTAATTTTTTTCTGAAAATCCGCTGATACGCGT
Organism: Lachnospiraceae bacterium; assembly: GCA_024692825.1. Classification (GTDB taxonomy): domain Bacteria; phylum Bacillota; class Clostridia; order Lachnospirales; family Lachnospiraceae; genus JAILEN01. The sequence goes on from JAILMB010000212.1 coordinate 21,415, forward strand.
AAAGATAAAAGACTTAAGATATCATCATCATACTGCATCTCTGTTGCTTTGAATGCTTTTTCAACTGCAGTATTAATCTTTCCTAAATTAAAATCTGCAACTTGTCCATCACGTTTTACTACTTCAAACATCTTCCCCTAATCTCCTTCAATATTTACTCTTCACTCTTTTACGTCCGAATATATAAGCCGCGTCTAAGTGTATTTTAGCACCAAATATAGATTAGGTCAACACAAAAACCACTAGATATAGTGTTTTATTTTTATCAAAGTACTACACACGTGTGTTCAAAAATATCAATTCCTTAATAACATCAGTGTCTGAAGGGTACTCGGCAATAAACTCATTTGCTGTTTCCAGAGCCTTCGAAAAGTCTCCCATATACTCTAAAGCACCGATTTCATTTTTCCATAACTGCTTCTTGTTGGAAACCTCTTCTAAAGATAAAGCTTTTTCATATGCTTTATAAGCTTCTTCGTAGTTTCCGTCTTCCATATAAATATCCCCTAAGACCTGAAGACCTACAGATGTTGCTGCGGCTTCATTTGCAAAGGTGGATAGTACTTCAGAAGCTGAATCTTCATCACCGTTTCCTCTATAGGCCTGAGCCAGATAGATATTTGCTTCAGCATTTCCTTTTTCTACTGCTGATTTCAATACTTTCTCAGCTGCCTCATACTGCTCTAAAATCAAATAAATGCGTCCTCTCCACAATAACTGGTTTGCACTGTTTCCTTCGATTTCAAGGGCTAGGTTTAAAAATTCCAATCCTTCATCACGATAGTCAAGGGCATTTAGATTCTCATAGATTTGAATATAGAGTTCATAATCATTGTTTGAGACCTTAACAGCCTTTTTATAATCCTTAAGGGCAAGGTCTGATTCTTTTTCCTTTAAGTACAGACTACCTCTTAAATAGTAGGCAGAAGCATCATTTTCATCATACAAAATAAGCCCTGAATAGGTGTCAATTGCTCCAGCTGTATCTGCAAGCAAATACTGTACTGCACCTTTGTAGTAACAAATATCCACTTCTCTTTCTGTTACAGTTCCACCGGCCTCCTTAAGGGCTTCATTTAAATTTGTAAGAGCTTCTTCATATTCTCCCGCTCCAATATTCTCAATAGCGGTTTCTTTTAATTCGTTTTGTTTTTCTTCTTTATTTAACGTACATCCTGTCACAAGAAGTGCTGCTGACAAGATTACGGCTGCGATTCTAATTTTTTTCATAGGGCAAGTATACCATAAACTCTTTGGCTTATGATATAATATTTTTCAAATGTATAAGGGAGAATCTTAGGGAGGTTTCATATGTACGATATAAAAGATATTTCTCTAGCACCTTCAGGTGAACACAAAATTGACTGGGTTCGTAAAAACTGCCCTCTTCTTCGTTCCCTGGAAGATGATTTTTCTAAAGAGAAACCGTTTGAAGGCATTCGTATTGCATTATCCGTCCACCTAGAAGCAAAAACAGCCTATCTGTGCAAGGTTCTTGCAGCCGGTGGAGCAGAGATGTTTATTACAGGTTCTAATCCGCTATCTACACAGGATGATGTAGCCGCCGCTCTTGCAAAGGACGGGCTAAACGTCTTTGCATGGTATAACTGCACAGAAGAAGAATATTTTTCATGCATTGAGAAAGTTTTAAAAAATCACTGCAATATCATTATTGATGATGGTGGTGATCTGGTAAACATGTTACACACTCGTCTTAGGGATGAGATTCCATATGTTATGGGTGGTTGTGAAGAAACCACTACCGGCATCATTCGTCTAAAAGCTATGGCTGCTGCAGAAAAACTGCAATTTCCTATGGTTATGGTTAACGATGCCGATTGTAAACATCTTTTTGACAACCGCTATGGCACAGGCCAATCTGTCTGGGATGGTATTAACAGCACCACAAATCTGATTGTTGCCGGAAAATACGTTGTTGTAGCCGGCTACGGTTGGTGTGGAAAAGGTGTATCCATGCGAGCAAAAGGACTTGGAGCAAAAGTCATTGTTACAGAAGTAGATCCAATAAAAGCCATTGAGGCTGTTATGGATGGATTCCAGGTCATGCCCATGCGAGAAGCTGCCAAAATTGGTGACTTTTTTGTAACTGTAACCGGTTGTGCCGGCGTCATTACAAAAGATGATTTCCTTGAAATGAAAAATGGAGCCATCCTTTGTAACGCTGGACATTTTGATGTGGAAATTGATATGGCAACTCTTCGAACGATGGCACTTTCTACCATTGACCAGCGCCAGAACATTATTGGATATGAAGTAAAAAAAGACAGCTTCATCTATGTACTTGGTGAAGGACGTCTTGTAAACTTAGCCTGTGGCGACGGTCACCCCGCCGAGATTATGGATATGAGTTTTGCCATTCAAGCTCTCTCAGCTAAATATTTAGTAGAGCATGGTAAAGAATTAAAAGAGAAACTAATAGCCGTTCCAAAAGATGTCGATCTTGCAGTTGCAAATCGAAAGTTAAAATTCCTTGGAATCTCCATTGATACTTTAACAAAGGAACAACAAGATTACTTAAATAGTTCAGAGGTTTAATACGTGGAAGCAGAGTCGATACTACAATTACTTTTTTTAATTTTACTTTTGGTTTTATCTGCATTTTTTTCATCAGCAGAAACCGCCCTCACCACTGTCAGTGAAGTTCGAATAAAGACAATGGCACAAGAGGGAAACAAAAAAGCAGAAACGGTCATAAAGATTATTTCAGATTCACCAAAGATGTTATCTGCGATTTTGATAGGAAACAATATCGTAAACCTATCCGCATCATCTTTGGCTACTACCCTAGCAGTTAAGATTTTAGGAAACTATGGTGCTGGTATTGCCACCGGTGTTTTAACATTTTTGATTTTAATCTTTGGAGAAATCACCCCAAAGACCATGGCCAAATTAAAAGCCGAAGAAATGTCACTGAAATATGGTGTTGTCATTTGGCGACTCATGTGGTTACTTACCCCTATTATCTATGTGGTAAATTTCCTGGCTGGTGGCCTTATGCGTGCCATGGGAATCAGCAAGGAAGATGTAAATTCCGGCCTTACTGCAACTGAAATTAAAAATATTGTAGAAACCAGCCACGAAAGTGGAACACTGGAAGTGGACGAGAGAAACCTGATTTATCAATACATTGATTTTCAGGATTCCAATGCCAAAGAGATTATGATTCCTCGTATCGACATGACCACTATTTCCGAGTCTTGGTCCTACGAACGAATAATGGAAGAATACGAAATTGATAAATTCACCCGAATGCCCGTTGTAGGTGCAGACAAAGAAGAGATTGTAGGTATCTTGAATATGAAATCCCTACTCTCCTATCGACAGGGAACCCCCTTCCATATTACAGAATATATGCAGGATGCCTTCTTTACCTATGAAATGAAAAAGACATCAGAGTTATTTGAACAAATGCGTCGAGGCCACATCAGTTTGGCCATCGTATTAGACGAATATGGTTCTGT
>JAILMB010000215.1 GCA_024692825.1 Lachnospiraceae bacterium
ATCCACCTGCTGAATTACAAGTTTGTACATTGGATAAATCTCTGATCCGGCAGCATCTGTGGAGACGTCGCTTTCCTTTACATATCCATATACAAAATCTTCATCGATGAAATCCACCGGACGAAGGCACTCACCAGAAGGCGCTTTCAAATCAAAGGTGGTTTGTTTTTCCAAATCCATAACATGAATGACATCCGATACATTTTCATCATCAATCCAGGCAAAATATCGGGATGATTTTGAAGATGCATACTGATCATCCGAAAGGGATGTTACAAGCTCTGTGGTTGTTAGATTGTTTAAATCCACCTTCAAAAGCGTGCCATCCACCATAATGTAAAATACATTATCCGTTGCCAAATAAAGTAAGTCACTAAATCTTGCCTTTAATATCTGGTAGGAATTATTGGAGGAAATAAATACCTGCTCTTTTGCTATGGTTTCAGCACTATCATAGTGATATAAATCGATTCCACATTGACCTTCGTGGGAACCTGCGTTCATATATCCATATACCACAAAGTCCATAGTTCCACTTTCATCGATATTTAAAATCATAATATCGTGTTCCTGATAGTTGGTTCTAGGATCTAGGATATCATCTCCATTAAAGCTAAATATTCTAGTCAGTGTTCCCGTGTTTTGATTGTACTCATACAAGCTTCCACTATGAACAAATGCTACAATAGATCCTGTCTCATTAGAAAGATATGTGAAGTCTCCAGAATGAACTCCAAGGTTAATCACATTGCTAGAAACATCTAAGTTTGTTTCATCTAAAATCAAATCCATGGTTCGTTCATAATCCAATAAATACATTCGCTCTGACGTATATCGGATTTTAAAATACTCTTCTACGTTGTAGTACTTTTCAGCGTCATCCACTGTTTCTTTCATGGTGTAATAAAATACAATTACGCTGTAATCGGAGTTGATATCTTTAATCTCTATTACGGGATCTCCTGTGATTTCTCCATCAAAGCCTTTCCAGCCAACATTGTCTGCTGAAGAACGAATGGACACCTCTGCCAAAGAATCTACGGCTTCTGTATCCGTTTCTAAATACGTAGCCAAAGTTTCATACTGATCGGACATGGCCGTATTGTGAAACTCTTTTGCGAATTCCAGGCATTCTTTTTCATAGGAAGAAACCGGAATTAAAATTCTCGTATAATAGTAAATCTCTTCTCCATTGGAAGTCAGCTTTACTACAAGTAAATACTCCTCCCCCTCGTCAATCAAATTTTCGATGGTTGGAGAAATGTTAATCATATCATCTGCCTGAACAAAATCCTCTATCTCTGTCTCGGCAATTTTTCGAGTGGTATCGGTACTTCGAATCTCATAGGAAATGCCATCAATCTCCATGCCGTAGGTATCGATTTCCATTGGAAGCACTCGGCTTTCATCAAGAGGAACCACTGCATCTCTCATATAGCAGGCATTCATTTCTGTTTTATATCCGTGAAGCTCATTGACCTTTGTATCTAAGGCCTGCATGGTTATGATCGGTAAGGTTGGTTCGTCCATAACCGTTACCTCACTGGATTTTTCATAATTCAATAAAAAGTTATAAAAAATCAGAGAAACCAAAAATACCAGCCCTAAAATCAGAACTCTTTTTTTATCAATTTTTGCTAATCGCTTTTCACGAAACTGAAGTTTCAAAATCTATCTCCTTTTTTTGCATTCAATTTCTGAACGTGGTATAATTCTGCCGTTGTGAGAAAGCGGAGGTGTACCATGTCAGAACATGATATCGACGAAAATGTTTTAGATGAATCATCTGAACATAAAGGTATGCACACCCATGATGGTGTCCACTATCATTCCCATTCGGATTCGACTGATGGACATACCCATAGTCATGGACATACCCATGCAAATACGAAACAAGTTTTAAATCGTTTGAACCGCGCCATCGGTCATATGGAATCTGTAAAACATATGGTAGAAGATGGTCGTGATTGCACAGAAGTGCTAATACAAATTGCGGCAGTTCGTTCCGCCATTAATAATGTTGGAAAAATTATCCTGGAAGATCATATTCATCACTGCATTGTAGATGCAGTAGAATCAGGGGACCAAAAAGCCCTCGACGATCTCGATACTGCCATAAATAAGTTTATCAAATAGAGGTTAGAAATGAAACTTAATTTTTTGAAAAACCGGAAACCCAAACCGGAAAAGCCACCAAAAAAGCCCAGTAAAGTCGCTGCCTTTTTAAACAAGTACGCAATCCTCATTCACATTCCCTTGTCCCTAGCCATGGTATTCGCTCTAGAGTGGATGTCACAGCATTCCTTTATGGAAGCAATGGAGTTTGTAGTGGATCACACAGGAGCTTATCTATATAACTCCTTTCTAGTTTTTACCGTTTATAACCTAGTCTTTTTAACAAAGCGAAGAACCTTCCTTCGAATGGTTATCTCAGCACTCTTTGTAATGCTTGGTATTATAAACTGTATCATACTTTTCAATCGCGTAACTCCTTTTGGATTTACGGACATCAGTATGGTAGGAGATTTGCTTACCATGCAAAATACGAACTACTTTTCAGCTCAGCAAGGAGCTGTTGCCGTAGTTGCCATTGCTATCTATGCATTGCTTATGGTTCGTTTATTTATAAAGGGAGCAAAGCAGGAACCAAAGTCGCCATTTTGGCTACGCCTTGTTCTTGTAATCGGATGCTTTATTTCCATTCCCTTTGCAACGACCTTTTTACAAAAGACAGATGTCTTAACCAGTTATTTTGGAAACCTGGCCCAGGGTTATAAAAATTACGGTTACTTATATGGATTTGCTACCAGTGTTTTAGACAGAGGTATGTCAAAGCCATTTAACTACTCCGATAAAACAGTTAAAAAGATCTTAAATGAAACTGACATGGGTGAAAATACCATCGATGAAGATAACATGCCAAACATTGTAGTGGTATTGCTTGAATCCTACTACGACGTTTCCGAAGCCAGCTTTATCGAAACTTCGGAAGATCCAATGCCGTTTTTCCACTCTTTGGAAGCAAACTACTCTACCGGTCACTGTATTGTTCCCGTTGTTGGAGCAGGTACCTGTAACAGTGAGTTTGAAGTTTTAACCGGAATGAGTTGTCAGTTCTTTGGACCTGGCGAGTATCCTCAAAAGACGGTGTTAAAAACACAGAATGTAGAAAGTATTGCTGATATCCTTGGTGAGATTGGCTATGGAACCCACGTTGTTCATGATAACGGCGGTAACTTTTATTCAAGAGCTAACGCCTTTTCCATGATGGGATTTGATACCTTTACTTCAAAGGAACTTTTAGATATTACCGATTACACACCACTTGGTAGCTGGCCTTTAGATGACATCCTAATCGATGCTACACTAGATGCTATGAACTCCACTGAACAAAGCGATTTTATTTATACTATCACTGTTCAGACCCATGGTGATTATCCTACTTACCAGGTTCTTACCGATCCTGAAATCAAAGTTACTGCCAATGGCAAAACCCAGGAGCAGCAATATCAGTGGGAATACTACATTAACATGCTTCACATTATGGACAACTGGATGAAATCCTATGTGGAAGCCTTAGATTCAACCGGAGAAGATACACTTCTTATTATGTTCGGCGATCATCTTCCTACCTTAGGAATTACGGAAGACGAGATTGCAACCGG
>JAILMB010000216.1 GCA_024692825.1 Lachnospiraceae bacterium
TGGAAGTCCATTGGTGGCATCATAAAGCTGACAGGTATAACCTACATCCTCTAATTGACCTGATGCAGCATATCCGCCACCCACTAATTTATTTGTTTCTTCTGCTGCATCTGCGGAGTATCCACTCTCTTTTGCAGAAACAAAAAGAGAGCTTCCTCCAAATGCAACGCTAATAGCGACGCAAATCGCCAGTGCAAAATACTTATTCTTCCCCTTCATGCCACACTCCCCTGAGACACTTTTCTCTAAATCCTATGCCGTCTTCACTGTTTGAATACTTTTTAATGATTTATAAAAAACACCTTCAACTTATTTAGTAGCTCTTCCCTCTGAATGCTCTTTAGCAAATATCCTTCCGGTTTTAGAGCCACCACCGCCATTACACTTTCTTTGCTGTCATTTCCTGTTAAAAATATCACCGGAATCTGGCTGGTGGAAACGTCCTCGCGAAGCATCTCTAATACTTGAGGGCCGTTGGTAACGGGCATTTCATAATCCAGCAAAATAAGATCTGTTTTGGGATGAGTACCTAAATATTTTATAGCTCTTACTCCCGAAGTTACTACAGTAATATTGTAGCTATCCATGAGCCAATCCCGCACCAATGAACCATAGGAAGGGTCATCATCTACCAATAAGATATTTCTTTTTAGTTCTCCGCTCTTTTCCTGTTCGAAATAGAAGTTGATGGTAACTGCAAGATTTCCATAGTCAATAGGTCGTGCCACCATGCCATAGATCATGGTTGGTACATTTTCTTTTTGAAGTTCTGTAATGTCTGTTTTTTCACCTATAATCAGAATCTGTTTTCCATCATCCTCTAAGCGGTCAAATAAAAAGGCCTTTAGTTCTGTTGGAACAATCTCTTCTTTTTCCAGGTAATAGATATAAAAAGCAAACTCATCCCATCTATCATTAATCGTTCCTATTTTCGATGGAACAAATTCACAAAGGACGCCATACTCCTCGAGTTTTTCAATCAAAACCCGAATCATAAAGCTTTCTTTCCCAGCAATAATCATTACTTTTTCTTTTTTTCTCATCACTCTATCCCCACATAAGATTTCTTCTATAATCCGAAGCAGCCGCCTCCAATAAACTCACGAACCAAAGAATTATTTGCAATGTCTTCTGTTGGCATCGGAAGAACATAATCTAATAGTTTCAACAAACGATTTGCCTCTACATACTGCTTATCCCCAGGCTCAATTGCATAAAGCTGTGGTTGGCAAAAAGTTTTTAAAACTGCCATTTCATAAATCAATGCCGAATTAAACATGGCATCAGCCCCCTCTTGGAACGGGAAGATATTCTTTTCCTCACCTCTTCGAACAGAATCCCACATATCGATAGTTCCAGCCGCAGAAGTTCCCCTGGTTCTGGCATCTCGTACAATTCGTCGTATCAATCGACCATCTGTTGTAGAAAGCGGATTGTGTTCATCAATGGATAACTGAGTCAAAGCAGAAATATAAATCTTATACTTTGATTCCTTTGGTAACGAATAAGACAGCTTGTCATTTAATCCGTGGATTCCTTCTATTACAAGCACATCGTCTTTTCCAAGTTGCATATAGCGATCATGATATTCTCGCTTACCGGTTTTAAAGTTGAAATTTGGAAGAAGGGTTCGCTCTCCTTTTAGCAGTTTTTGAATATCTGAATTGAACAGTTCAATATCCAATCCCTCTAAGGCCTCAAAATCCTTCTCGCCAAATTCATCTAGTGGCATCTTATCTCTGTTCAGGTAATAATCATCTAGCGGAAATGGATGTGGCTTTAAGCCTCTTGCCTGAAGCTGGGTAGAAAGACGATGGGAAAAGGTGGTCTTTCCTGATGAGGAAGGGCCTGCAATCATAATAAATTTTCTGTCTCTATTTGATACGATTTCCTTTGCCAAAGAACCAATCTGTTCTTCCATCAGCGCTTCCTGAGTCAGAATAATCTCTCTAGTTTTCCCTGCGGCAATGGCATCATTTAAAGCTCCTACCGTACCGATTTCCATGGTCTTTCCCCATTCAGCAGAACGCTTTAGGGTGTTAAACAACTTCACTGCCGGATCAAATTCAGCAATGACATAAGGATCCTTTTTGGTTGGATATAATAGCATAAATCCATCTTCAAATCGCTTCAAATCGAAGGTATGCAAATATCCGGTTGATGGAACCATAAAGCCATAGAAATAATCATGACATCCATCCAGGTCATAAATATTGATATTAGAGCTGGTTCGATAACGAAGCAATCTCTCCTTATCAGTCATGCCACGCTTTTTGAAATAATCCTTTGCAGAAATGGTCTTTTCCACATTTTTATAAATTGGAATGTCTTTTTCCACAAGACTTTTCATCGTCTCTTTTAACTTTGAAACGAACTGATCTGTCACCTTTTCATCATCTTTTAACTTACAAAAATAGCCGTCTCCCAAAGAATACATCACTCGAACATCTTCATTTGGATCCACCTCCATAAGGGCTCTTTCCATTAAAAAGATGAGACTTCTTCGATAAGTACGGCGTCCGTTTTTTTCATATGTGCTGACAAAAAAGACCTCAGCATTGTCGTCTGCGGGTTTAAAAAGTTCTACAAATTTGCCATCTACCTTTGCAAGGACCATATCAGGGTAAGCCTCACCACAGGCCTGTTGTGCAATCTCCCGATAGGTCGTTCCTTCTTCAAAAGTAACTGTTTGTTCCCCTTCATAGTTTACTGTTAGTTTTCCCATAGTAATACACCTCCTGTCGCTATCCAAGCCAATAGGGCATAGAAATCGGCTCCTCAAAAATGTCGATTGCTGTTTTCCCTTTTAAATACATCGCTATATGTTCAATAAAGATGTGCTCGATGCCATAGTGACCGGCATCAATAATGGAAAGGTTTCTTGCTACTGCATCAATTCCACTATGATGGTCAATATCCCCTGTTACCAACACATCTGCACCAAAACGTATCGCCTGGTCAATTTCGCTTTTTCCAGATCCAGGACTAATGGCCACTGTACCAATAACCTGGTTTTCATCTCCAAATACCTGTACATAAGGAAGACGAAAGGCTTCTTTCACCCTAAGAGCATATTCCTTTAAGGTAACAGTCTCATCTAGAAGTGAACCTAATCGTCCAATACCTGTATTTACGTCAACTTCTCCATCGATTTCACAAGGATCTAGAGCTATGGTATGACTAAGGCCCAAACGCTTCTCTGCAAGTTCTCCCATTCCGTGAATGTCAAAATTCGTATGCATAGCGTAATAGGCAATGTGATGTTCAATTAGCTTAATCACGCGGCGGCCGATAAAATCATTTGCCACTACACGATTCATCTTTGAAAAAATCAAAGGATGATGGGTAATAATCATATCCGCGCCCTTTTCAATGGCGTGATCTATAACTTCGTCAGTTGCATCAAGGGCAATATAGACTTTTGTGACCTTCCAATCACGATCTCCTACCAGCAATCCCACGTTATCCCATTCTAATGCATCCTTTGAAGGTGCTATTTCCTCTAACAACTCCACCAATTCAGAAACTACCATATCAATCTCCTTATGTATTATCCTTCCATACGCTTCATGGTCTTTTCAATCAACGAAATCTTCTCTTTGATTTCTTCCATACGTTCCGAAATATTTTCACTTTCTTCTTGGTCCAGTAAATGGTGATAGGTCTCTTCCCACATGCTTTTTTCTCGGGAAAGATACTCATAAAGGGTTGGGTTCTTCTGTTGAATCAAGAGTCCACCATAAGTGAATTCCTCCTCTTCAGTAGGAACAAAGCCCTCTCCATTTCGAAGGTAGGAAAGATGTGCTACTTTCATTATAAAGTAATACTTCCCCTCTTCCAAGACTATATCTTCTGATAAAAATTTATAGCCACGGCGAACCAAAAACTGACGAAATTCTTTGATTTCTGATTGGGGTTGCAAGATTAATTCTTCCACCTCAGTTGCAACGCTTTGTCCCTTGGAAAGAATTCTCTCCATCAAAGGACCGCCCATGCCGGAAATCATAATCGCATTTGCTTCTCCCGGCTCAAGTTTTTCAAGACCATCAGAAAGACGAAGTTCAATTTTATCTTCTAGGCCTTCTTTTTGCACATGCTCTTTTGCTCGCGATAAAGGGCCTTCTTTGACATCCATAGCAATCGCCTTTTGGATACGGTTTTGCTGTACCAAATAAATCGGTAAAAACCCATGATCAGTTCCAATATCTGCAAAAACAGCGCAGGCGGACACCTGGTCCGCCAAAGCCATCATTCTTTTTGATAATGTTGTCATATTACTGCTCTAAATAATCCTTTAACTTTCTGCTGCGGCTAGGATGACGAAGCTTACGAAGTGCCTTTGCCTCGATCTGACGAATACGCTCACGAGTAACGTTGAACTCCTTACCTACTTCTTCCAAAGTACGGCTTCTTCCATCTTCCAAACCAAAACGTAAAATAAGTACCTTTTGTTCACGTTCTGTTAAAGTCTCAAGGACTTCATTTAACTGCTCTTTTAAAAGTGTAAATGTTGCTGCATCAGCTGGAACTGGTACATTGTCATCCTGAATGAAGTCTCCAAGATGAGAGTCTTCCTCTTCACCGATAGGTGTTTCAAGAGAAACAGGTTCCTGAGAAATCTTTAAGATTTCACGAACTCGCTCAACAGGAATATCCATAGCCTGAGCGATTTCTTCTGGGGTTGGTTCACGGCCTAACTCCTGTAGTAACTGACGAGACACACGGATAAGCTTGTTAATGGTCTCAACCATATGTACAGGGATACGAATGGTACGAGCCTGGTCAGCAATGGCACGGGTGATTGCCTGACGAATCCACCATGTAGCATAGGTAGAGAACTTATATCCCTTTGTGTAATCAAACTTTTCTACGGCCTTAATCAAGCCAAGATTTCCTTCCTGAATCAAATCAAGAAATAACATACCACGGCCTACATAACGTTTTGCAATAGAAACTACAAGACGAAGGTTTGCTTCTGCAAGCTTTTTCTTTGCTTCCTGATCTCCTTCTGCCATAGCCTTTGCAAGTTCAATTTCTTCATCTGCTGTAAGAAGAGGTACTTTACCGATTTCTTTTAAGTACATACGAACAGGATCTTCGATGCTGATTCCATCAGGAACGGTAAGATCAAGCTTTTCAACTTCTACATCTTCCTCTTCTTCAATTGCAAGATCAATATCATCGTCGTCTTCTGTCATCATAAGGACATCGATTTTGTTACGACGCAAGAATACTAGAATCTTGTTGTACTGTTCTTTGGAAAGTTTTAAATCCTTGGTTGCATCCTGGATATCAACTTCTTCCAAAAGATTGTTCTTTTCCCCTGCAAGCTTTAATAAATCCTGCAAAGTCTTCTCAAACACTGCGGTCTGATCTTCTGTTTTTTTAGTTTTCTTTTCTGCCATTTTTCATCCTCATTTCTATCTACTGATATCGTAAAAATCAATATTTTCCAGTTCTTTTTGAAGTTTCTTTTCTTCCATGGTTTTAAGCACAATGTTTGGATCGGATTCTGCCATTTCTTCCTTTTGTCTCTTAAAGGAATCTCGTTTTACTCGCATAACAACTTCTCTTAATGCTTTGGCTTTCTCCGCCGGCGACTCTAACTCTCCCACAGTTGCGTGGAAGATAGAAGCAACTTCCTGCTGCTCTTCCTCGTCATCAAACAGATTTACAATTGTGGAAGGTGCCAGGGCATCCCGCTCGATCTGATCGAAGAGATGGGTGGCGGTAATTCGAAGAATTCCTTCGGCAAAGTCATCTGCTTTAATATAGTTTCCTACTCCATTTAAGAGGAAGGGCTCTTCTGAAATCCAGGTCAAAAGAAGTTTTTGTGCCTCTTCTGAAGCCTTGTCTCTCATAGGTCGCTTTTTCACCTGAGGTGCTTCGTCATATTCCTCTCTCTCATATCCATTTCCCGGGTTTACTGCGTCTTCGGCGGCAAGTCGAATCACCATTTGACGGAACTCATCCTGACGAATTCCATACTTTGATGCCACTGCCTCTATATAATTGCTTCTTTCCAGTTCGTCAGGGAAACGAACAATCCTACCTGCCACTTCTTTGAAGAAGGCGGTTTTTGAGGTTGGATCTGACATATTATAATCCCGCTCAAGAATGCGAATGGTAAACATAAAGCTGTTTTCGGCGTTTCGAATACGCTCTTCATAGGCCGACGGGCCAAGGGCTTTGATAAACTCATCCGGATCCTTGTGGGGTTCCATGTTAATGATTTTGCAGGTAATCCCTGCAGCTTTTAAAATAGGTATGGCACGAAGCTTTGCTTTTGTACCGGCCCCATCACTGTCAAAACTCAAATATACTTCGCTGACAAAACGCTTGATAAGAGCTGCGTGACCTGGTGTAAAGGCAGTTCCAAGGGACGCCACCGCATTATCAAATCCCGCCTGATGGAGGGCGATAACATCCATATATCCCTCGCAAAGTATAAATGCATTTCGCTTGGTAGAACGGGCGATGTGTAGTCCATATAAGGTTCTGGACTTATCAAAAATCGGCGTCTCCGGAGAATTCAAATACTTTGGCTCTCCATCTCCCATTACACGACCACCAAAGGCAATGACACGCTTTTGCTGATCCATAATCGGAAACATGGCACGATTCCAAAACTTATCATGTCCACCCCGGCGCTCATCAATGGTAATCACACCGCTATCCTTTAACACATCATCTGAAAATCCTTTGGACTTTAGGTAATGATACAAATCATCACTTCTCTTATCGGAATATCCCAGGCCAAACTTTTGCATGGTCTCTTCCGAAAGTCCTCTTCCCTTAAAGTATTCAAGGGCTGATTTTCCACGCTCATCTCGCATCAAATAGTAAAAATACTTTGCAGCTTCTTTTTGTACTTCAAACAACTGTGACTTCTTGTTTTGGAAGGCACGCTGCTCTGCAGTCATCTCCTGCTTTGGAAGCTCCACTCCTGCCTTTTCTGCCAAATATTCAATGGCTTCAGGGAAGGTCATATTCTCATGCTGCATCAAAAACGTAAAGGCGTTTCCACCCTTTCCACAGCCAAAGCAGTAAAACATTTGCTTTCCCGGGCTGACGGAAAAAGAAGGTGTTTTTTCATTATGGAAAGGACAAAGGCCAAAATAGGTATTGCCCTTCTTTTTTAAACTAACATAAGGAGATATCACATCTACAATATCAATCCTGGAACTGATTTCGTTAATGATATCTTCCGAATACATAGGCATAAACTAGCACTCCTCCCATGATGTAGGAATAAATATCTCATTAAATTTCTTACAGGCAAATGAATCTGTCATACCTGAAATATAATCACATACCACTCGGTCTAATTTTTCCCCTTCATCTTGAATCATGGAAATATAAAAATCAGGCATCTCATTGGAGTGATTCTCGTAGTAATGATAAAGCTCTTCAATCATGCGGCTGGCCTTTTTTTCCTCTCCCTTTGCAACAGGGTTGGTGTAAACATTGGCAAACAACCACTTTCTAAGATCCAGCATAGCTTCTTGAATTTCCTTTGACATCTTAATCTCAGGAGAATCCTTACTGGAAATAATCACATCATGAACCAAACGATCCAATCTGGTTTTAACATTCATTCCAAGGGTGTTTCGAATCTCCTTTGGAATATC
>JAILMB010000235.1 GCA_024692825.1 Lachnospiraceae bacterium
AGAAGGAAGAGACTTCAATGAAGTAATCAAAGAGATCACTTCTATCGTTGATGGTCCTATTTCTGGAGAAGTTAAGGCTACTACCCAGGATGCTGAAGGAATGATTAAGGAAGGTAGAGAAATCGCTGCTATCCATCCTAATATGATTGTTAAGATTCCTATGACTGTTGAAGGATTAAAAGCTACAAAGGTATTAGCTTCTGAAGGAATTAAGACAAACGTTACATTAATCTTTAGTGCAAACCAGGCTCTTTTAGCAGCACGCGCTGGTGCAACTTATGTATCACCTTTCTTAGGCCGTTTGGACGATATTAACGTTCGTGGTACTGATCTAATCGCTGAAATTGCTGAAATCTTCTCTGTAGCTGGAATTGACACCGAAATCATTGCAGCATCTGTTCGTAATCCAATTCACGTAACAGACTGTGCACTTGCTGGTGCTGACATTGCTACTGTTCCTTACAAGGTAATTGAGCAGATGACAAAGCATCCTTTAACTGATCAAGGAATTGAAAAATTCGTTGCAGATTATAAGGCAGTATTCGGAGAGTAATCCCTCCTATACTATAAACACACAAAATACAAGCCCTTGGATTTCACTCCAAGGGCTTGTATTTTTATGAAGAAGAGAATTTGTGTCATTCACTAATGACCAATTACATTAGCAAATGGTTCTTTTAAACAGTCAGGTACATTTCCTGTTCTAAATGTGAAGTAATAGTTATTATCCTTTGTTTCAATGTATACTTCTAATGGTTCATACTTATTTGATGAATCCCAGAAATCATATCCACAGGACATATTCTCTGGCACAATTTTCTCTAAAATTTCAAGCTGTTCTGCTTCATCTAAAACGTCATATGAAATTTCATCGATGTAAGAACCGTCAACCATAACATTTGATGTCGTTACTCTCATTTGATTGATGTTTTCAATGGCCGGAGCATCCATAGCATCTTCATTGTAAATACCTTTTTCTTTTAGGAATGCAATGGTATTTGAAAAGCTTTCAAACACAGGAACTGTCCAGGTAAAATCAGAGCTATTTAAATAATCATAGTTCTCAGTTGCATTATCGTATTCAATATATCCTAAAATTGATTCATTTTTTCCTACGGAAAAATTATAAGTCTTCAAATCCTTACGATAACACTCTATCAGCTCATCAATGGTACTTTCTGACACAGATGTCATATTTCCTGTATCCACAATCAGCAGTGTATCCTTTCCTTTACCTTTTGCATTTGCACGCAGTGCCTCTATGTTAGATAAATGAAAAGCGGCTTCCTTATACTCATCAGAACCAATTACCGGATTCATTATATCGTCACTCACATCACAGGGAATGTTTACCGTACGATAAACATTCTTTCCATTCTTCATACGATAGATAAGCTCTACTGTATAAACAGAATTTTCCGATGTTAAAGACTCTTTCGAAATTCCCTCTGGCAGATACTCCCACTCTCCTTTTTCAATAGCACAGGAGGTATCCATTCCAATCTTTGCAATTTGTTCGAAGGATTTTACATCATCGATATGCATATATCTCTCGGCATAATCTCCATTGCTAGTAGTATGTGTACCATTTTTCTCTGTCACATAAGTAATGCCACTGTATGTCAAAGCAATAGCACAATCCTCTACATCAGATTCTTTTGGAATGTAATGATCATAGCCTATTACATCATATTTTATGGAAAAAATAACCACCATAGACACGACTGCAATGATCGGCATTTGCCAGGCCTTCCTTTTGAATGCTTTCACATCTAAATGGAATACAATTTCTGCAATGGCACAAATAATTACTACGGTAAGTATAATTCCAATTACAATGACTACATTACTTGTAGCATAATTACCATCCCAAAACAGTGACATTAAATAGCCACCCCAAATACCAGCAACTACACCAACAATCACTTTTAAGACAGTCTCTACAAATCTAAATACAATAGGTTTTCCTGAATACTCCTCTTTTCGATACTTATAGGCAAAGAATGCCAATACAAAAGCAACAACAGCAATCAGAAAATTCTTTATGACACAAGGTATGAAAATACTATGAAACTCCTGAAGCTTTACCTGTTGTAACATCATCAACTGATTGTAGATTGGAGATGAAACAATATCCAAGCTGCTTGTTAAAAGTATACTTTTTCTTCCATTCCAATCTGAAAATGTAGCAAAGTATTCACTGGCCATGGCCCCTAAGGTAAATCTTATAACTAATTCAGCCAACAGCAAAAATAATGCCATCATAACAGAAATAAAATTCGTTCCACTAATAGTTTGGGCCAATACACAAATAGAAAAAATAGCTAAAAAGTAAACCAGATTTCCTAAGTAAGAAATCAATCCATGTAATAGAATTACCTTTAAGCCTCCTGCAAAAGAAGCCCCTATCAAGGCCATAACTACATAGGAAATTCCAGTTATAATACTATAAATACCTAAGCCATTTAAATAAACCTGAACAAAATACTTCATTTTACTGACAGGTTGACTCAAATAAAAATCAACAGTCTTTGCCTTATACAAATAGTTGTAAGAAGTTAATCCAATTAAAACGGCAAAAATGGTAGTTACAAAATAACTATATCCCGAAGTCAATCCCATATAGTTTTCTATCGATGCTCCTGGCTGTGAACCAATCGTCGTATCGTTATGTAAAACTAATACATAGGATATCAGATAGGCAATAAATGCTATCAAACTCAATAAAGAAACCAGCCACGTTCTGTTTTTGATAAGCGCACGTTGAGGAGATAGCTTAACCTTGGATGATGTTTTTAATGTCATATCCGACCACCTCCGTTTCACTAATAAAGATTTCTTCCAATGTCAAAGGTAAGGACTCAAAAAGAAGGGTTTCTACATGTTCAAAGCTTATTTCTAATTCCGCCAAAGACATTCGAACTGTATAAACATGAACTTTTCCTCTTTGTTCATGAATTAAAATATTCATGGTACTCTCGGCTTTTCTTTGTTCTTCAACAGATTTATAAACCACCTGAACCTTTTGAATATTTAATTTCATGTCGACTAAATCTTTTGACAGAAGAACACCGCCCTTATGCAAAAGTCCTACGTGATCACAAATATCTTCCAGTTCTCGAAGATTGTGTGACGTAAGAATAGGAGTCAGTCCTCTCTCATCCATTTCTCTTGCAAATAACATTTTAGCTGCCTGTCTCATTACAGGATCCAATCCATCGAAGGTCTCATCACAAAATAAATATTTTGTATTAGAAGAAATTCCTAAAAGGATGGCCAGCTGCTTACGCATTCCCTTTGAAAACGTAGCAATCTTACGGTTTCCTGATAGATTAAAGTTTTGTAATAAGTACTGAAACTTATCATAGTCAAAGTTTTTATATACACTTCCGTAGTAATTCATCATCTCATTTGCTGTAGCATTTGGAAAATAATACGGATCATCCGGTATCATATATAATAATTCTTTGGCCAAAGGATTATCATACACCTGCTCTCCGTCAATGATGACTTCTCCACAATCGGCCTTCAACACCCCTGCCATAATTCGAAGTAAAGTAGATTTTCCGGCTCCATTTGTACCAACGAGGCCAAACACTTCACCTTCACGCATGTTAATTGTCAGATTACCCAAGGCAGAGATATCATCATAGCTTTTACTGATGTTTTTAATCTCAATCATTTTCTATCCTTTCTGAAGCGGACTTCAAAATCTCCCTAGGATTAAATCCAAGTTCCTTAGCTTCCCTCAATAATTCTAAAATTTTATCACATATTTCATCTTGCCTGGCGCACACCAGATTTGAATTTTCTTTCACAAAATTCCCTCTCCCCTTAACGGTATAAATAAAGCCTTCTCGTTCTAGTTGGGCATATGCCTTTTGCACAGTATTAGGATTCGTCGCTAAATCCATGGCCAGACTTCGTACTGATGGCATCTGCTCATCAGTTTCCATGGCCCCGATTAAGATTAAATGCTTATAGTACTCAACTATTTGCTCGTAAATTGGACGACCATCCTGATAGTTGATAATCTGCATAGGCTACCTCCTTCCCGGTCACTTTTCCGCAATTCGTCTAGGGATTAACTAGTACACATATGGTTTATAGGTTTTTGTTTGTTAGTATTTTGTGATTTATTGTGATTTATGTGTACTAGTTATCCTAGTACAGTAAGTGTACTATGATTTTTCTATTGTGTCAATAAAAAGGATGGGTTTAGTTAAACCCATCCAATTCAATTACTTCAAAGCCTTCCGCTTTTCCTTTTAATTTAATTGTAGCACCCAGGGAAGTTGTCCGGATTCGATCTCCCATCATATCTGCCACCACTCGGCTGATATATATCTTGCCTGCGGGAGCATTCGACTCTAGTCGTGATGCGGTATTTACCGTATCTCCTATGGCAGTGTAATCCCTCCTTCGAAGGGAACCAATATCTCCAACGACTGCAGGTCCATAGTTTACACCAACACCAACATTTAAAGGTACACCATATCGCTCCATAAATGATTTGGATAATTCCGCTGCTCCATCCACAATATCCTTTGCACAAAGGAGTGCATGATATACTGGATCTTCCATTTCAAGTGGTGCACCCCAAAAGGCCATGGTACAGTCTCCAACAAACTTATCCAAGGTACCCTTGTTATTTCGCACACACTCAGAGGTCATTGTTAAATATTCATTCAGAATCGATACTACCATCTCAGGAGTCATTCCTTCCGACATAGATGTAAATCCTCGAATATCCACAAATAATACTGCAATATCACAACTTCTTCCTGAAAGATTCAAGGCGTCCGGTCCAGCCTTTAACAGTTCATTTACAATGGCCGTATCTACATATCGTTCAAAAGTTTGAGTAACCTGTTTTTTCTCTGCCCTGGATTTCAAGTAGTTATATACAATCGTAACCACATATACTACCACGATTCCCAGTGGAGCGTAGAGTGGATGTATCACAGTTCCGTTATTATATAGAACCAGTGAAAGGACAATGCTGATTCCAACTACTGCCACCGTAACAATGGAAGACGCCACTAAGTGAACTCTTTGGAATAGTAATAGGAAGCAAAAACAAATCAAAAATAAAACTAAATACTGCCATGAATCGGATGCCTCTGTTTTGTAGTTTTCATCTAAGAGCTGTTGTACCACATTGGCCTGATACTCTACTCCATACATGGATTTTGCTCTGGCAATCGGTGTTACCACATTATCTTGAAGACCTGCTGCATAGGGACCAATAAAAACAATTTTCCCAGCAAAATAATCAGAAGGAATTTCCCCGTTTATTACATCTTTAATGGATACTCCATCATAAAAGTCCCCCGGCTTTGCAGTGTAAGCTACAAAATAATTTCCATGAGCATCTGTCTCCGGTAGATTAATACCACCTGTATAGAGATTTGCTACTGTTGCCGCCATGGAATAGACTTTTGTTCCATCTTCTTTTGTAATATAAAGTAAGGAATGACGTAGGACTCCATCCGTATCATACATGGCATTAATATGACCGATAGAAGTAACTTCTTTTAGGGCATCATAGGATTCCTCATACGACCCTAGGGAATAATAATCTATACTATAAGTTCCATCCTCATTTAGTACTGTTTCTGTACTAAAGGATCCCGATGCCCCTGTTACAACACACCCTAATTCTTCTGCAGCATCTGCAAGTCTTTGATCTGTTTCTTCATCCGTTGTTCCTGAATAAAGTGTATCAATCGCAACTACTGCTGGTTTATTCTCCGGGTCACTGTTTAACGCCTCAAGAGCGGAAGCCATAATACTTCTATCCCAATTTTGGAACGGTCCATATTCCTGTAGAGCTTCTTCATCAATTCCAACCACGACGATTTTTCCTGATGAAGCCTCCTGTTTTTGAAACATAGAATCCCCAAGACGATGATCTAGCCATTCAAAAGCTCCAAAGTAGGTAAGACCTGTAACCAGGGCAGCCACGATGGCTGCCGCTGATATTTGTTTGATTAAAGATTTCTTCATATATTTCCCCTAAATTCCAGTTAATATAATTAATTTCCAGCTAATATGC
>JAILMB010000268.1 GCA_024692825.1 Lachnospiraceae bacterium
GTAAATAATGCCAGTACGGATGGAACAAAAGAGTATCTGGATGAAGTTGCAAACAACCAGATCGGTGTTTTACATTTGGAAGAAAACATGGGAGGCGCTGGCGGATTTTACTATGGAATGAAGAAGGCGTATAAAGAGGGAGCAGATCTTATATGGATTATGGATGATGATACAATTCCTACGGAAGATGCTCTGGAAAATTTGTTATATGCCCATGAAACATTTCATGGAGAGTATGGATTTTTAGCCTCCGATGTTCGATGGATGGATGGATCTTGTTGTATTATGAATCAGGTCCATAAATTAGACAAAGTAGTGGAAACTTATGATAGAATTGATACGGCAACATTTGTGTCACTACTTATTCCGAGGGAAACTGTAGAAAAAATAGGACTCCCTATAAAGGAGTATTTTATTTGGGGCGATGATAAAGAGTATACTCTTCGGGCAAGTGATTATAAGCCCTCATATTTTGTACCTGCTTCTAAAGTAATCCATAAAATGAAATCTAATTTTGGAAGTAATATTAGTACGGATGATCTTGAACGGGTGGGCCGATATTTTTATGCCTATCGAAATGATTATGTAACGGCAAAAAAACGAGGGGCGAAAAGCCTGTTTATTTATTATGCGGGATTTGCTTTGAATTTCCTTCGGGTGATTTTAAAATCCGAAAAGGGGAAAAAAGAACGAATCGAAGTAATGAAAAAGGGGTTGTCTGAGGGAAGACGATTTCATGTGAAAGAAGAAATGATATAAGTTATGAGAACGAGAAATTCATTTTTAAATTTTTTGGCCAATGAAGGAAGCCACTTTATTAATGTGGTAATGTCCTTTGTTTGTCGTACCGTTTTAATTTATACCCTTTCCCTAGAGTATGTTGGTATTAACGGATTATTTGGAAATATTTTAACCGTCTTGTCTTTTGCAGAGCTTGGAATAGGTACTGCAATGATTTACAAGATGTATAAACCGGTAGCAGAAAATGATTACCAGGGAATACGAGAGTTTATGAATCTCTATCGTAAACTCTATATTGCAGTTGCAATGGTAATTGCAGTTGCCGGTTTAATTTTGGTGCCTTTTTTGCCAAGTCTAATTAAGGATTACAATTCCTACAAAGATTTGGAAAACCTTACTGTGATTTATTTGTTGTTTTTAGGAGATGCAGTAAGTTCTTATTTCTTTAGCTATAAGCGTTCCATTATTTACGCTTATCAGAAAATGTACATTACGACACTCATTGATACCATTGTAACTTTTTTGCAGTTTGTCATTCAGATTGTTGTATTAGTAGTCTTTAAAAAATTTGTCGCTTATATCATTATTCAAGTGATATCAAGCTTTTTGAAAAATGCAATTTCCGCCTACGTGGCAGATAAAACATACCCCTTTTTAAAAGAAGATAAAAAGTCCCTTCCGTCTAAGGAAGTAAGAAAGGATATTCAAAAAAATGTGGGAGCAATGTCTCTGCATAAATTAGGAGATATTGTAGTAAATAACACAGACAACCTGATTATGTCCGCCTTTGTTGGAGTAGGAAGCGTAGCGATTTATTCAAATTATATTTTGATTCAGTCCACGGTAAATACTGCTTTAAACGGATTGTTTGGTGCATTTACAGCCAGCATTGGGAATCTTGGAGCAGAAGAAAATTCAGGTCGTATGTACGACATTTTTAAGGTGTTAAACTTTCCTGGGTTTTGGCTTTATGGATTTTGCACCACAGCATTTTTGGTGCTGTACAATCCTTTTATTGAAAACTGGGCTGGAGACAAATACCTCTTTCCTATGTGGCTGGTATTTTTAATTGTAATTATTTTTTATTTGAATGGAATGAGAAAGGTGAATCTTACCTTTCGAGATGCCATGGGATTGTATTGGTATGACCGTTATAAACCAATTGCAGAAATCATTATTAATTTAACAGTATCCTTGTATGCAGTTATCAAACTTGGAACTGCAGGTATTTTTATTGGGACCATTGTCAGCATCATGACCACTTGTTTTTGGATTGAGCCTCTTGTGACGTTTAAATACGGGTTTAAAGTTCCGGTAAGAGAGTACTTTAAAAAATATGGAATTTACACGTTGGTAACAGTCATAGATGGAGTCTTTACCTATGCCTTATGCAATTATCTGGCACCTAAAGGATGGATGGGCGTTGTAGTACGAGTGTTTTTGTGCGTGATAGTGTATAATAGTATCGTTTGGGCATTATTTTCCAGAACAAATGAATATAAAGAAATCATTACCAGATTGAAACAGACGCTGGGTAATATGAAAAAAAGAGGTTAACTATGATCATTCAAAAATTATTATTCCCGAGAGAATGCGCTTGTATGGATACAGAGATGTATTATCGAAGTGTAAGGGAAGAAGCGATTGAAAAAGGAAAAGATGGGTTTGTTATAAGGTTAAAAAAAGGTGAAACTCTTTCTTTAGAAACATACTTTAATTCTTTTTCCATTGGTAAATGGATGACATTTACAAAGCTTTCAAATCTTTCGCTGGAATTAGAGTTTTGCGGAAAACTTCACATAGATGTAAAACATGTCGTAGGAGACAAATCAGATGAAATCTTTCGAGCAAGAACTACGGCTGAAAAAGTAGCAATGATGACAAGAAGGGAAGAAGAGGCAAAGGCACTTGTCACGGAAACAAAAAAGGGTGCATGCATTTCTTTTGAAAAACTGTATCTGGATGGAATTGTCTTTCCTGTTCTGGTGGCAGAAGAAGATACAGAGTTTTATGGAGGCGCCTATACAACAGAAGAAAACGACCTTCGCGACATTCGAATTTCTTTTAATATCTGTACCTTTAAAAGAGAAAAAGAGGTGGAACATAACGTTCGCCAAATAATAGATGATATTTTAGAAAATCCTGCATCACCTCTCTATAAAAAAGCAGAGGT
>JAILMB010000287.1 GCA_024692825.1 Lachnospiraceae bacterium
TATACAAAGGTTCTGCTGCCGCTCCCGGATCAATGATCAGAGCTTCCTTTGTTTCGTTATTAATTAAAAAATAACAGTTGGTGGCAATTGGTCCCACCACGTAATTTTCTATACTGTGTTTCATATCCTAACCTGTAGTTCTCTCAATATCTATTACACTTTCAATACTCTTTAATCTGGAGATTAAATCCCGAAGTTCTTCTTTGGAACGAATACCAAATCCTACATCGATGGTAGCCACTCCCTGTTTATTGGTACGGGAGTGAATGGTATTAATATCAATATTTCTCTCTGTAAAGACTCTTGAAATATCTACTAGTAAACCAGTACGGTTGTTTCCATAAATATGGATTTCAGCCAGATAGAGCTCGCCCTTGTGCTGTTCTAGGAACTCAGGCTGCCACTCTGCTTCAATCAAACGAGGCTTTTCAATCTCTGGTAGATTAATGATGTTGATACAATCTGTTCTGTGGATGGAAACTCCACGACCTCTTGTAACAAATCCTACGATTTCATCTCCCGGTACAGGAGAACAACATTTTGAAAAACGAACAGATACATCGTATAAGCCCTTTACTACAATTCCATTTTTGGACTTTGCAGACTTGCTTTGACGATCCACATCTACAGGGCTATCCTGATGTTCTGCCAATACTTCTTCATCTGTTTTATCCACTGGATGATCAAGTAAAAAGGCATCGTACATCTTATTAACAACAGCGCCTTCTTTGATACTTCCCTGTCCAATGGCGGAAAGTACAGACTCCCAATCGTGGAAACCATAACGGCGTTTTACCCGCTCCTGATACTCCGGTCGATTGATATCTGATACATTAATATTTTTCGCTTTTGCTGATTCAAGGAAAAGTTCTTTTCCCTTTGCAACATTTTCTTCTTTAGATACACTTCGGAACCACTGATTGATTTTATTCTTTGCCTGGGTAGACTTTACAATCTTCAACCAGTCTCTACTTGGTCCTCTGGAGTTTTGTGATGTAACGATTTCAATTCGATCGCCGTTTTGAATCACATAGTCAATGGGCACAAGTCGTCCATTTACCTTTGCACCAATCATTCGATTTCCCACTGCGGAATGAATGGAGTAGGCAAAATCGATTGGAGTGGAACCATTTGGTAAATTCTTTACATCTCCTGATGGTGTAAAGCAAAATACCGTATCGGAAAAGAGGTTTAAATCGCTCTTTAACAAATCCAAGAACTCGTTGTTGTCGCTCATATCCTGCTGCCATTCCAAAATCTGGCGAAGCCATGAGAGCTTTTCTTCTTCTGAGTTAACCGTAGCGCCCTCTCCGGATTCCTTATACTTCCAGTGGGCTGCAATACCATACTCTGAGGTACGATGCATCTCATATGTACGAATCTGAATCTCAAAAGGTGTACCACTTGGTCCAATCAAAGTGGTATGCAGGGACTGATACATATTGGGCTTTGGCATTGCGATATAATCCTTGAAACGTCCCGGAATCGGAGTATACATTTCATGG
This sequence comes from Lachnospiraceae bacterium, assembly GCA_024692825.1. Lineage (GTDB taxonomy): Bacteria > Bacillota > Clostridia > Lachnospirales > Lachnospiraceae > JAILEN01. The sequence continues at coordinate 1,506 of JAILMB010000287.1, forward strand.
ATTACACCAAGGGCCGCATAGCAATCCTTTACATCCTTTACAATTATTCGAATGGCAAACAAATCATAGATCTGATCTAATGTTTTATTCTGGTTTACCATCTTTTTATAGATACTAAAGAAGTGTTTACTTCTTCCATAAATCTCAGCTTCAATCTCCGCGCTGGCAATGTGCTCTTTTACTTCCTGAACCAGCTCAGCAATGTATTCGTCTCTTTGTCTCTTACGAAGAGCGATTTTTTCCACCAAATCATAGTAGGCTTCCGGCTCTAAATATTTCAGTGCCAAATCGTCTAACTCAATTTTTACTTTGGAAATGCCAAGACGCTGTGCCAAAGGAGCATAAATCTCCATAGTCTCTCTGGCCTTTTCCTTCTGCTTTGCCTCCGTCATATACTTTAGTGTTCGCATATTGTGCAGGCGATCCGCAAGCTTAATAATAATGACACGAATATCCTTTGCCATAGCTAAAAACATCTTTCGAAGGTTCTCAGCCTGAATCTCTACCTTATCCGCATCGTAAGACAACTGACCTAACTTTGTAACACCATCCACTAGAAGGGCTACTTCTTTTGAAAAGATCTCTTCGATTTCTTCTGTAGTAAAGACTGTATCCTCTACCACATCATGTAACAATCCCGCCACGATGGTCTCTTTATCCATTTCTAAATCAGCTAGAATAATGGCAACACAAAGAGGGTGAATGATATATGGTTCACCTGACTTTCTCACCTGATCCTTATGGGCATCATAGGCAAGCTCATATGCTTTTTTAATCATGGAAATATCCGTATTGGGATGATACTTTTGAATTCGAGCGATAAGCTCATCATAAAGAACTGCAGGATCCACAAAATCCTGTGTAGCTACAACAAGTCGATTTGGCCGTGACATATCCGCTTCTAATTTTTCGAATTCTTTTGATTGAATATCAGACATGTCGGGCCTCCTTTCCAATTTCTCGCATAATTAAACTATATATTATACGAAAACCTTTGAGATTTCAATTTAAAATTTCATATAATTCTGTATCAATTTGTACAAAATTAAGTTTTTTGAGCAATTTTACAGACGGAATGTTTTTTTCGTCCACCTGTGCATAGATTCGCTTCATTCCCAAGGTGTCAAATGTGTAACGTATAATTGCACTGCAAACCTCTGTGGCATAGCCCTTGTTTTGATATTCTTCTTTTATGGCATAGCCTAATTCTACTGTTTCCGGATCATTGCGATAATCGTCATCCTCTCTTCTCGAAGAATGTTCGATTCCGCCCCTACTTTCCACACCAGCTCTCCCGATTAATTCCTTTGTCTCCTTGTGGAATACAAGCCACATTCCATAGTCATAAAATCCATAGACTTTTTCAATGTAATTTGCTTCGTAGCTTTCCTCTTCTTCCCGTTCATACAAAGGTTCCATATAATCTGTCATATGTTCTCCCTCGTAGAGTTTAAACAAATCATCCATATCATCCATGCATAACTCACGAATGATGGTGCGCTCTGTCTCCATGATATAAAGAGGTATTCCATGAAATCTGTGGTGAACCTTCCATAAATATGAGAAATCCACGCTTTCGAAACTCAGTAGAATCCAATTATTCACAAGCTGATGAGTCAATCCACCTTCGTATCCTATCACTGGAATTCCCTCTGTTCGAAAATAATCGATCAATTCCTGATTCTGGCAAATGGCAACGCAAAAAAGACCGGACAGACCTCTTGCGTCTGTCTCAGTCTTTACATAATCTCTTAGTTGCTCTCGCTCCTTTTCGGTAAGGGACATTGCCACTTCGTGAACTCTTTTTTTGTGCTCTTTATCTGCATGATCATCCATATCAAACTGGCCATTTGCCTTTACCTTTACAGGCATAATATGAAATCCATCTAACTCGCACTTTCCCAAAAACTCATCTAAGAAACGAACCTCTGTGGAATTTATTGTATCTGCGTCAATTTGTAAATACAGTATTTTTTCCATAATTACAACTTCTTAATTCTCTCTAAAGCTTTTTCAGAATTTTCTAGTGTACCAAATGCAGTCAAACGGAAGTAATGTTCTCCACTAGGGCCAAATCCGCTTCCCGGTGTTCCTACTACATTGGCATTTTCAAGCAAGTAGTCAAAGAATTCCCATGAAGTCATGTTGTTTGGTGTCTTTAACCAGATATAAGGAGCATTTACACCACCATAAACTTCATAACCTGCTTCTTCTAAGCCGCTACGGATGGTCTTTGCATTGTTCATATAATACCCAACCATCTCACGTACTTCTCTTTGTCCTGCTTCTGAATAAATTGCTTCACCAGCTCTCTGAATAATATAAGGAGCTCCATTAAACTTTGTACCATGACGGCGGGCCCACATATCACGTAGTGAAACATCTCCACACTTTAAGTCCTTTGGTACTACAGTAAATCCTAAACGTACACCGGTAAATCCAGCGTTCTTTGAAAAACTTCTGATTTCAATGGCACAGGTTCTAGCACCTTCACATTCATAAATGGAATGAGCAACATCATCTTCAGAAATATATGCTTCATACGCTGCATCATAGATAATGACACAACCATTTTTATTTGCATAGTCCACCCATTCCTGTAACTGGCTTTTTGTAATGGTTGTACCGGTAGGGTTATTTGGGAAGCAAAGATAAATAATATCCGGTGTTTCCTTTGGAAATTCTGGAACAAATCCATTCTCTGAAGTGGTAGGCATATAAATGATGTCGCTCCACTTTTCACTATTCATATCATAGGTTCCACATCTTCCGCTCATAACATTGGAATCTACATATACAGGATAAACAGGATCACATACTGCAATCTTATTATCTTCTGCAAATAATTCCTGAATGTTACCGGAATCAGACTTTGCTCCATCTGATACAAAAATCTCGTCTGGAGAAATATCGCAGCCTCTCTTTTTATAATCGTTTTCACAAATAGCGTTTCTTAAAAAGTCATATCCTAAATCCGGTGCATATCCACGGAAGGTAGCTGCATCTGCCATCTCATCTACTGACTTATGTAATGCGTCAATTACGCTCTTGCTTAAAGGCTTTGTAACATCGCCAATGCCTAATCGAATAATTTCTTTTTCCGGGTTTGCTTCCTGGAATGCTGCTACCTTCTTTGCAATGGTAGAAAACAAATAGCTGCCAGGTAACTTCTGATAGTTTGCATTAATTTTGTACATCTTCTTTTTCCTCTTTCCTTATAATATAGGTCCGTAAGTAAGCTCTTAGTTTTTTGAATAGATCTTTATATCATCTTTTTCAAACTCTTCTGGTGGAAAAACCTCTCCGGAGAATACAACTGTAGCTGGTCCTGTCATATAAACAGTGTTTTCTTCCCTATCATAAGTAATAGACAAATGTCCTCCTAAAAGTTCCAAATCAACCGTTTCATCTGTAAGGTTATTTAGAATAGCTGCCACTGCTGTAGCACATGCTCCTGTACCACAGGCTAAAGTTTCACCGCTACCTCTTTCCCATACACGCATACGAATATGACTGCGATCGATCACGTTTGCAAATTCGGTATTGGTACGCTTAGGAAAAGTTTCATGATTTTCAAACTTTGGTCCTATTTTTTCTAAATCTAACTGACGGATATCATTATCCATAAAAGTGACACAGTGGGGATTTCCCATAGAAACACAGGTTACTGGATAAATCTTTCCATTAACCTCCATTGGTTCATTGATCATTTGATTTTCAGGGAACGTAACAGGGACTTTTGCTGCCTCTAAAATAGGAGCACCCATATTTACGCGAACAGATTTTACTTTGTTATCTACTACTTCTAATTGAAGCGTTTTGATACCAGCTAAAGTTTCCACCGTGATTTCAGTTTTGTCTGTTAATCCGAAATCGTAAACATACTTTGCCACGCAACGGATTCCGTTTCCACACATCTCACCACGGGAACCATCAGCATTATACATTGCCATCTCAAAATCTGCAACCCTTGATGGTTTAATTAAAATCAATCCGTCAGATCCAACACCAAAATGTCGATCACTGACAAAGATGGATACCTTCTCCGGATTTTCTACTGTTTCTTCAAAACAGTTTACATATACATAATCATTTCCCAATCCATGCATTTTTGTGAATTTCATATTAAGCCTCCTACTGTCTAGATTGTCATCTGACACATTTGTTTTACGGTTTCATAATTTAAGTTTCCGCCAAATAAATCGAGAGCGGATCCTATGGTAATATTCAGCTTACCCTTGCCAAAGTCTTTAATAAGATCAATATCATCGTAATCTCCTACACCACCAGCATAGGTGACAGGGTTTCCATCATATTCTGAAAGAATCTCTATGAGCTCCTTATCTACACCTTCCCCTTTTCCTTCTACGTCTGCTGCGTGAACTAAAAACTCATCACAGTAAGAAGAAAGGTTCTCAAGTAATTCCACCGTTACCTGTTCTTTGGTAAAGGTTTGCCAGCGATCCGTTACGACATAGTAATGTCTGTGATGTTTTCTGCAGCTTAAATCCAACACGATATGTTCTTTTCCTACCGCGTCTTTTAACTTTTGCAGGTTTTCATAATTTATTTCGCCATTTGAAAAAACATAGGATGTTACAATAACATGACTTGCACCGGCATCTATGAATTCTTTTGCATTGTCTGCAGTAATTCCACCGCCAACCTGCAATCCATTTGGATATGCTTTTAAGGCTTTCATAGCCTGTTGTTTCGTTTCTTCATAATAGGAAGAGTCCTTTTTATTCAAAAGAATCACATGACCTCCGCGAAGTCCTTCTTCCTTATAAAATTCTGCAAAAAAATCTGCATCCTTTTCTGATACAAAGTTTTCTTCGGCCTTGTTTCCCTCATCCACAAGAGAGCTTCCAACAATCTGCTTCACCTTTCCATTGTGGATGTCTATACAGGGTCTAAATTCCATTTCATCCTCCAAGTAATCTTATTTTACAATGCAACTTCGGCGACCGGACCAGTTTCCATATACCACTCGGCCGAACTCATTTGTCTTATAACCACGAACCTGAACATAAATCGTCTTTCCTTCAGACAGGTTTGCTTCTGTATGGCTAGGAGATATGGTTCGATATGTCTTTGCTAAAAACATAAGTGAATTTCCTGACACTCGAAACTGAAATCCCTCTACAGCGGACATTTGTGATGTGGTCATAACAACATGACCGGGGTCGGAATTATTCAAATTCAACGATGTTGGTGTAGGAATTGCAATCTCCGCAACAAATTGAGGCCTTCCGTTTACCATCTTTAAGTCATAGTCTCTACTGTACAATCCTAAAATCAGCAAAACACAGATAACTAAAAGACCTCCAATAACCCCTATGGTTTGTCCAAAATTTCTAGCCGTATTTTTCTTCTTCATACTCCCTCACCAATCCTTCCTTTGCCTCAGCAAATGCCTTGCCTTCGCACCTCTATTATACATATTTTCTTTCCTAAGATAAAGTGGCGAAAATTCCAGGAAATTATTGACACATGAGTTCTAGTTTGCTAAAATTTTTTCAATTATCGTAAATTAGTTAGTATAAGAAAGAGAGGAATTAAAAATGGCAACCATTATTGGTGATGGAATTACATTTGACGACGTACTTTTGGTACCTCAATACTCTGAGGTTACCCCCAACATGATCGATTTATCTACACAACTCACAAAGAAGATCAAATTAAATATTCCCATGATGTCTGCTGCTATGGATACCGTTACGGAACACCGTATGGCTATTGCAATGGCACGTCAGGGTGGAATCGGTATTATTCATAAAAACATGTCTATTGAAGCACAGGCAGATGAGGTAGATAAGGTTAAACGTTCTGAAAATGGTGTCATTACAGATCCCTTCTTTTTATCTCCAGATCATACACTAAAAGATGCTGATGAATTAATGGGCAAGTTCAGAATCTCTGGTGTACCTATTACAGAAGGTGGCAAACAGGGTGGAAAGCTCATTGGTATCATCACAAACCGTGATTTAAAATTCGAAGAGGATTATTCTAAGAAGATTTCTGAATGCATGACTTCTGAAAATCTTATTACTGCTCCTGTTGGTATTACCTTAGAAGAAGCAAAGAAGATTTTAGGTAAGGCAAGAAAAGAGAAGTTACCTATCGTAGATGAGAACTTCTGCTTACGTGGACTTATTACTATTAAAGATATTGAAAAACAGATTCAGTATCCTCTTTCTGCAAAGGATGCTCAGGGAAGACTTCTCTGCGGTGCCGGTGTTGGTATTACCGGAAACATGATGGAACGAGTTGACGCTTTAGTAGAAGCTCATGTTGACGTTATTGTTGTTGACTCCGCTCATGGACATTCAAAGAACATCTTAAATGCAGTAAAAGAAATCAAAGCAAAATATCCTGATCTTCAGATTATTGCCGGTAACATTGCTACCGGTGAAGCAGCAAAGGCATTAATCGAAGCTGGTGCTGATGCCGTTAAATGTGGTATCGGACCTGGATCTATCTGTACTACCCGTGTAGTTGCAGGTATCGGTGTTCCTCAGATTACAGCTATTATGGACTGCTTCAATGTTGCAAAGGAATATGGTATTCCTGTTATTGCCGATGGTGGATTAAAGCTTTCCGGCGATATGACAAAGGCTCTTGCAGCCGGTGGTTCTGTATGTATGATGGGATCTATGTTTGCAGGATGTGACGAAGCTCCTGGTGATTATGAATTATTCCAGGGACGTAAATACAAAGTATACCGTGGAATGGGTTCTATCGCTGCTATGGAAAACGGTTCAAAGGATCGTTACTTCCAGGAAGGCGCTAAGAAATTAGTTCCTGAAGGTGTTGAAGGCCGTGTTGCTTATAAGGGTGCTTTAGAAGATGTTATCTTCCAGCTTGTTGGTGGTATCCGTTCTGGTATGGGATACTGCGGATGCCCTACTATTCCTGAACTTCAGGAAAGAGCTAGATTCGTTAAGATTTCAGCAGCTTCATTAAAGGAATCTCATCCTCATGATATTAATATCACAAAGGAAGCTCCTAACTACTCTGTAGACGAATAAAGAGTAGAAATAATATTTCAATGAAGTATAATTCAATGAAGTATAATTCAAAAATTATATTTCAAAAATACTAATACATTACACTTAATATAAAAACAAAAGCGTATGTGATAAATGAGATACATTCTCAACGTCACATACGCTTTTTTATTTCATATTCAAATGTAAAAATATCTACTTCCTGCACTTCTACGAAGCAAAGGAAGCCTTCTTTTCATCTGCTAATTCCTTTAACTCTCTAGCATTTTCCATGGTAGCTGTTGTAATCTCAGCTCCCCCTACCATACGGGCCAGTTCCTTTGTTACCTGATCTGCATACAATTCCTGAATGGTAGATATCGTTGCCTTTTGACTCTTATCATCTCGAATCACATCTTTTTCAATTAAGAAATGGTGATCTGCCATAGCTGCAATCTGAGGCAAATGGGTAATCAATATTACCTGATGAGCCTTAGAAACAAGATAAATCTTTTCTGAAACTGCCTGAGCAGTTCGACCGGAAATACCGGCATCAATCTCATCAAAGATCAAGGTATCAATAGAATCGCTCTCTGCTAAGATTGTTTTAATGGCTAACATCACTCGAGAAAGCTCACCACCAGATGCTATATCCTTCAGTGGTCGAAGGGGTTCGCCCGGATTTGTAGATATCATAAACTCACAGATATCATAGCCATTGGCACTGTAGTCCTCTGCTTTTTCAAAGGACATATCGAACTTTACATCTAAGAAATTCAAATCCAGCAGTGCATCCCTCACTAACGAACACAAGGTAACCCCGTGGGACTGTCGTAGAACGGATAAACCGGAGGAGAGTTCTTCCACCCTTTTTTTTGCAGCGTTTAAATCCTGTTCTAATCTTTCTAAATAGGCATCGTAATCTCTAAGCTGTTCAATCTTTGCAAGTTTCTCGTCACAGCTTAATAGTACTTCTTCAATGGTGTGACCGTATTTATTTTTCAAATCGTTTATTTCATTTAAGCGGGATTCTACCTCTAAGAAGTGTTCACCGGCAAAATCCAAGGAAGAAAGGTATTCCGAAACCCCTCGATTAAAATCTCCTAATATTCCATCTACATCCGTAAGAATGGATACCAAATCCGACAATCCTTCGTCGTAGGATTCCACACTTCGAAGAGAACGCATGGCGCGACCAATTTGATCAGAAGCTGAGTTTCCGCCATTTCCAGAAGTCTCATTGTAAGCATCATTTAACGCTTCTGAAATCTTCTGGCCATTTACGAGTTTTTTGTACTCTTCTTCTAATTCCTCGTCTTCTCCTACACGAAGCTTTGCATTTTGGATTTCTTCTGTTTCATGTTCCAAAAAGGAAAGTTCTCTTGCACGATTTGACTCGTCCTGATCTGCCGAAAGAAACTCTTTTTTCTTTGAAACATAAACACCATAGGCCTCTGACAGTTCCTTTTTTATAGCAGATAAACTGTCGTTTGCAAATTCGTCTAAAAGCTCGAGATGTTTCTTTTTATTCAGTAGAGACTGATTCTCATGCTGCCCGTAGATATCTAACAGCAGTGCACCTACCTCTTTTAACTTTGAAGCCGGATAGGTCTCTCCATTGATCTTTGCAGACGCACGTTCTCCAGAGATTTTACGGGATAAAATCACCTCATCATCATAGACCGAAACATCCATGGCACTAAGGAACTCTTTTTCCTTCTCTCCTACGGTAAAGACTGCCTCTGCCAAAGCATCTTCATTTGGATTTCGAAGAGCGTCCTTTGACACCTTTCCACCTAAGGCGAGAGATAGGGCTCCTAAAATAATGGATTTACCTGCACCGGTCTCACCTGATAGAATGTTTAATCCTCTGCCAAAATTGATTTCTTCTTCTTCAATTAAGGCTAAATTTTTCACATGTAAACTAACAAGCATATTTCCTCCCTATGCTCTTCTTGCTTTTTCAATATAACAAATTTTGGGATTTTGGCACAATAGACTAAATAGACATTTAATAAAAAATTAATAATTATAAATTTTTGTTAATAATTAGTTCTCAAGGGCCTCTTCTAGTTTATTCATCAAAGAAATCGTATCGTCAATGGAACGAACGGCACACATAATAGTGTCATCTCCGGCAATAGAGCCAACGATTTCATGAAGTTCCATATGATCTAAAGCAGCTGCCACTGCCATAGCCATTCCTGAAACAGTACGAATCACGAGAATATTTTGGGCATTATCCATGGATAAAAATCCATCACGAAAGATACGTTTATACTTCTCTGTCAAATCATCCTCTGTTTCACGATATGCCACATAGCGCAACTTTCCATCGGAAAGGGCCACCTTTGTCAGCTTCATTTCTCGAATATCGCGGGATACCGTAGCCTGAGTGACAGAATAGCCTGCCTTATTCAATTCTTCCATCAGTTCCTCTTGGGTTCCGATTTCTTTTTTTACAATCAAATCTAAAATACGGTTTTGACGTTCTGTTTTCATATTCTTTTTCCCCTCATATACTATTTTTTCATTCTTAATTTTCCTGCATTTTATTTCTCATACGCTGGAGGAAATTCATCTTACTCATGAAAATCATCTTCGTCTTTCGATTGGATTTACGTACTACCAGTCGATCACCGGGAACCATGTTGTAAGGGAAGCTTCCATCAAATAACACCGTTGCAGCTTCTACTGCAGTCTGTCTTCTGGGTGTAATCTCAATGGAAATCTCATCCTCACTATCTAGTACAATACTTCTGGAATTTAGAGTATGGGGATTTATAGGGGTCATAAGTATAGCCTCTGTCTTTGGATCTACGATTGGTCCATTGGCAGAAAGATTATATGCTGTAGAGCCTGTTGGAGTTGCAAATATCATTCCATCTCCCTGAATGGAGTATAAATACTCTCCATTGATATATACCGTTAATCGAATGACAGACTTTCCGTCGTCAGAAGAAACCACAATATCATTTAGGGAATGCTGAATGGGTGTCTTTTCTCCATTACTTCGAATCACATAGCCTGATAGCATCATACGTTCTTCAATTTCATAGTCATTTGCAAACATGCGATCAATGGCCGGATAAACGGAATCTTCATTTAAATCACATAAATAACCTAAATGTCCGTGGTTTACACCCATAAGTGGTACATTGGATTCGAAGGTCATCTGAGCAGCTCTTACAAGAGTTCCATCACCACCGATGGTAAAAATTCCTTCTACTCCTTCCGGTACCGTGATTCCTAAATTACTGTCATCTCTTGGACGAGCAACTACTTCTGCCACGCCCCCTTTGTCTTCAATATATTTTTTTAATTCAGTTGTAAAGGGGTTTTGTAATTCCCTTTCGTTTTTTGTCACAATCAAATAGTTTTTCATCTTTTTCCCTATCGTTTCCCTATTACTTGTCCAATGCTCCATGGGCTTTATCCACCACATCTTTTGGCATAACATCCATGGCGATTTCCACAGCGCCTTCTACTTTTCTTTCCTCGTTTTCTATAGTAATAGTCGCTGTTTTTTTCAAATGTACTAAATATTCAATATTTCCCTCTGGCCCCTTCACTGGTGAGAAAGAAAGTCCCAGTACGGAAAATCCGTTTTCTGTGGCATAAGAAAGAACATTTTCAATAACTTCCAAATGCACCTTTGGATCTCGAACAACGCCCTTTTTTCCAACCTTTTCTCTTCCGGCTTCGAACTGAGGCTTGATCAGGCAAACCATTTCTCCACCTTCTTTTAAAAGACCAGCTGCTGCCGGTAATACCTTAGACAGAGAGATAAACGATACATCTACAGATGCAAAATCAAGTACATCATCAATATCATCTAACGTCACATAGCGAATATTTGTTTTTTCCATGCAAACTACTCGCTCATCCTGACGTAACTTCCATGCAAACTGACCATAGCCAACATCAACTGCATAGACCTTTGCTGCCGAGTTTTGCAGCATACAATCTGTAAAGCCACCTGTAGAAGCACCGATATCCATACAGATTTTGCCATCTAAGGTTATGGGAAATTCCGCCATGGCTTTTTCTAATTTTAAACCGCCACGACTAACATATTTTAACGTATCTCCGTGGATTTCAATATTGGCGTTTACCGGAAACACTGCTCCCGCCTTATCTTCTCTTTCATTTTCCACAAAGACCTGACCTGCCATAATCAAGGCTTTTGCCTTTTCTCTTGATGGGGCAAGTCCCTTATTTACCAATAACACATCTAAGCGTTCTTTTTCTTTCATGCTGCTCCTATTTCAATACAGAAAGAACTCGTTCTACAATTCCCTTCGTATCAATCTTTAAGTTTTCTTTTAATACTCCCGGTGCTCCATGCTGGATGAATTCATCCGGAATACCAATCATCTCACATCTGCCCTTGTACTCTGACTGATTCAGTACCGAAAGCACATGTTCACCGAAGCCACCGCTAATGGCATTTTCTTCTAAGGTGAAGATTACCTTGTAACGCTTTGCGGCTTCTTTGATATATGTCTCATCTAAAGGTTTGGCAAATCGTGCATTGCACACTGCTACATGAATGTCTTGTTCTAATAGCGCCTCTCTTACCTTCATAGCTGTATCCACCATACTTCCAATGGCAAATAAAAGCACATCTCCCTCTTCTACCATAGGCTCAGCCTTACCAAGTACAATGTCACTTCTGTACTCTTCATAGTCAACAATGGCTTCTCCTCTTGGATAACGAAGGGCAATTGGACCGTCAAAATCCACTGCAAACTTCATCATATCGGAAAGTTCATATTTGTTCTTTGGTGCCATAATCGTCATGTTTGGCATGGTAGATAAAAAGGAAATATCAAACACGCCCTGATGGGTTACCCCATCTTTTCCAACTAAACCTGCACGGTCAATTGCAAATACTACGTGCAAATTTTGCACACAAACATCGTGCAATACCTGATCATAGGCACGCTGTAAAAAGGAAGAATATAGCGCTACCACTGGCTTTAATCCCTGGGAAGCCAAGGCCGCCGCAAAAGTAACTGCATGTTCCTCCGCAATTCCCACATCAAAAAATCGCTCAGGGAACATATTGTGGAATCGCTTCAATCCCGTTCCATCCATCATGGCTGCAGTGATTGCTACCACTCGATCATCCCTGTCTCCCATCTTTCTCATAACGGTAGAAAAAATATCTGTATAAGAAGGATTGGTACTTGTAAGAGGAAGTCCCTTTTCCTTATCGAAAGGACTTGCTCCATGGAATCTGGAAGGATGTCGAACCGCCGGATCAAATCCCCGGCCCTTCTCTGTTAAAACATGGACTAAAACAGGTCCTTTGTACTGGGCTGCTCTTTTAAAGACCTTTACCATATCATCGATATTGTGTCCATCGATGGGGCCTAAATAAAGCACTCCTAAATCTTCAAAAATCATTCCCGGAATCATTAAATGCTTCACAGAACTTTTCATTTTACGAAGTCCTGAAACCAGACCATTTCCAATCCCCGGAATCTTTTCTAAGGAAGTCTGTAATCCTTCTTTAAATCCCGTATAACCACGACTGGTTCGAAGTACGGATAAGTGATCTGAAAGGCCACCTACATTTTCTGAAATGGACATGTTGTTGTCATTTAACACAATCATGTAATTGCTCTTTAATGCTGCTGCATTATTTAGCGCTTCATATACCATTCCTCCGGTCAAAGAACCATCACCGATTACCGATACAACGTGATAATCATCACCATTGATTTCTCTGGCAAATGCTAATCCAAGTCCTGCAGATAAAGAAGTGGAACTATGTCCTACTCCAAAACAGTCACATTCGCTTTCCTCTCGTTTTGGGAATCCACTGATTCCACCATAAGAGCGAAGACCTTCAAACTTGTCCTTCCTACCGGTTAAAATCTTATGAGTATAAGACTGATGCCCTACGTCCCAAACGATTTTATCCTTTGGCAAATCAAAGACCAAATGAAGGGCCATCGTAAGTTCTACCACACCTAAATTTGATGCCAAATGTCCACCTGTATGGGAAATGGTGTCAATTAAAAAATCACGAATTTCCTGGGGCAATTGAGCTAATTCTTCCGGTGTTAAGTTTTTTATATCATTGGCTTTTTCGATTTTCTCTAATGCCATAAAAACTCCTATTTTTCGCGATATACCAAGTACATCAAAAATTCTTCCAGGAAGGAAGTATCCCCCTCAAACCCCTTTAAAATATCCACTGCTTCTTCTGTTAAAGATTTTACTTTTTCCTTGGAAGCGTCTAAGCCATGTAATACCACATAGGTCGGCTTTTCATTTCGTTCATCGGAACCGATTGGTTTTCCAAGTATAGCTTCATCGCCGATTACGTCCAATATATCATCCTGGATTTGGAAGGCCACTCCCACGTTATTTGCAATCTTTTCGATACGTAAGATATCTTCTTCCGAAGCTCCTGCTAAAATGCCTCCAATCATCATAGAAGACTCAATTAAAGCACCTGTTTTTTCATCTATGATAAAGCGAAGTTTATCTTCATCTAATGAAAGTCCCATCTTTTCTGCTTCTACATCAGCGGTCTGTCCGCCAACCATTCCATAGATTCCAGCTTTTGTTGTAAGAACCTTCATGGCCTTTGGAATCTTATGTGCTAAAACATCCACATCATTTGTTTTATCAAACGCCAAGGTAGCTGTTTCATAGGCATAGTTTAAAAGAGCGTCTCCACAAAGAATTCCCATAGCCTCTCCATACACTGCATGGGTGGTTGGCTTTCCCCGACGAAGCATATCATTGTCCATGGCAGGTAAATCATCATGTACCAAAGAGTAGGTATGAATCATCTCCATTGCTGCCATAAACGGCTCTATAACCTTTTCACTTCCACCAAACAGGCGATAGGTCTCTAGCATAAGCATGGGACGGATTCGCTTTCCACCGGCATGCACACTGTAATTCATCGCCTCTAAAACAGTCTTTTGATATCCTTCTTCTTTTGGAAGAAAGGTCTCAATGATTCCATTGATTTCATCGGTTCTTTTGGTAATTTCATCTTTAATATTCATATTATTCCTCGTTAAACTCTTCTAAAGATCCGTCCTCTTTTAATACCTGAACCTTTTTCTCAACTACTTCCAGCTGTTCATTGGCCACCTTTAAGATTTTCATTCCTTCTTCATAGACTTTAAAACTGTCTTCCAAAGAAATGTCTTCAGAGTCCATCTTCTTTAAAAGTTCATCTAATTTATCAAGATTTTCTTCAATATTTAATTTCTTTTCAGCCATATCTTTACTCCCTGACTTCCGTAACCGTTGCCTTTAGTTGTCCTTTGCTTAAATAAAGGGAAATCTCATCTCCCACTGATACGCTAGATGCATCTGAAAGTTTTTTTCCTGCTTTCGATGTAACATAGGAATATCCTCCAGCTAATCTTTTGGCAGGAGAACGTTCCTCTATGGTAGCTGCCTTTACGGAAATTTCCCGCCGCAAATTCTGAATCTTTTTTTCCATTCCGGTTTGCAAGCGAGTATATAAAGACTGCATTGATAAACGAATACTCTTTAACTTCTCATCCGGGCTCATGGATTTGTACTGGGAAAGCAAGTGTTCCAGACGCATATGATAATTGTTCAGCTTATACTCCATCTGACGGGAAAGATTCATCTCTATCCGTTCAAATTCATCTCTTACATCTTCAAGAGAAAAGCAGGCTCTCTTTGCTCCTTCTGTTGGAGTGGCCACACGAATATCTGCCACAAAGTCCGCTATAGTAGTATCTGTTTCGTGTCCGACTGCTGAAATAATTGGAGTCTTTGCCTGAAAAATCGCATTTGCCACTGCTTCTTCATTGAAGGCCCACAAATCCTCTAAGGATCCGCCTCCCCGGCCAACAATCATCACATCAAGGCCAAGACGATCTAGGGCTTCGATTCCCTTTGCCACACTTTGTGCAGCTCCTTCTCCCTGAACCAGTGCCGGGTACAAAATAATCTCCACGGAAGGATTCTGCAGTCTGGCATTTCGGATAACGTCTTGAATGGCTGCTCCTGTAGGAGCTGTTACAACTCCAATTCGGTTGGCATATTTGGGAATGGGCTGTTTGTACATCTCATCAAACATCCCTCTCTCTTCCAGCTCCGCCTTCAGTTCTAAAAACTTTTGATATAAATCCCCTACCCCTGCCTTTTCAATTCGATTGGCAATGATACTGTAGGTTCCTCTTGGTTCGTAGATATCAAAAGCTCCTCGAACCACCACCTTATCTCCCTCTTTCATAGGATAGGTAAGGCCGGTGTTTCTTCTGCTAGACCACATGGCTGCACTTAAGGCTGCCCCCTTATCCTTTAGGGTGAAATAAATATGTCCCGTTTTATGATAGGTCAAATTCGATACTTCTCCTTCCACCGAAACGTTGGAAAGAAAACAATCTGCATGGACCATATTTTTCATGTATTTCGTCACTTCCGATACGGAATAGACTTCTTTATTGTTCATCATTTATAACCTTAGAAAGAGCTCCGTTTACAAATCTTCCTGACTTATCTGAACCATATTTTTTAGCAAGTTCTATCGCTTCATTTATGGCTACCTTTTCAGGAATATCCTCTTCAAACATAATCTCATAGACTGCCAGACGAAGAATGGTAAGATCTACCTTTGGCATACGAGTGGTTTTCCACTTATCTACCTTTGCATTTAACTTTGCATCGATTTCATCTAAATGAGCGATAACATCGTTATATTTATTTTCAATGTAAGCCTTATCCTTTGCAGCTTCTTCTGCAACCTTATTTGCCTCTTCAAGTTCTTCTTCAGAAAGCTCTTCGATTTCTTCTGCTTCTTCTTCCGCTTCCTCTTCCATGAAAAATGCCAACTGCTCTTCTCTTTCATCCTTATCATGGAACTCTACGGTAAACAATAATTTAAAAATTTCTTCTCTGATTTCTCTTCTTGTCATACTTTTCTCTTTCTATTTCTTATTCATAAATAAAAAAGGTGCCGTGATGTAAAACGACACCTTTTGTTTCCAACACGTTAAATTTTCAAAGTTCTATTTGTTTGTACCTGAAACGGTAGCAATGTGAATGTCCACTTCACGAACAGGAATTCCTGTCATATTTTCAATTCCGGTTTTTACTTTATCCTGAACAGACTTGCATACTTCCGGAATTACAAAATTGTATTCGATGTTCACTGCAAGACGAATATTCACGGTTTCATCGTCGTTGTTCACAATACGAACCGCCTTTGCGATTTTGTTCTTTCCTGCCTTTGGAAGCGCTTCGTTTGTAAGGTTTCCTGCAAGAGAAGAAACTCCCTTTACTTCTGTAGCAGCAAGTCCTGCGATAATACCCATAACTTCTTCTGTTACAGAGATTCCTTCTTTGATACTGTATAATTTCTTGTCAGCCATAATGTAAGCCTCCTAATTTCCTAACAATCTGCTAAATATTATAACAGAA
>JAILMB010000050.1 GCA_024692825.1 Lachnospiraceae bacterium
GTTGGATCCGTGGAAGCAAGAGAGATTCCTAAGGGCGATGTAGATGTTATTGTTTGTGAAGCCTTTGTGGGAAATGTTATTTTGAAATTATACGAAGGATTGTCTAAGACTTTAGTTTCTGTTATTAAGCAGGGATTAATGAGTACCTTCCTTTCTAAAATAGGAGCTGCTTTGGCTCTACCAGCTTTAAAAAAGACCATTAAGAGTTTTGATGCGTCTGAATACGGCGGAGCTCCACTCCTTGGATTAAATGGTCTTGTGGTAAAGGCTCATGGTTCTGCCACTTCCAAAGAAGTAGCAAATGCCATTGAACAATGTGTGGCATTTAAAGAACAAAAGATTACAGAGATGATTACAAATAGTTTACATACTGATGAAGATTAAAATGTATAGTAGGAGGAACGAAAATGGAATTCGAAACATTGAAGAAAATTATAGCAGAGGTATTAAACGTTGACGAAGCTGAAATTACAAAGGAAACTACCTTTATTGATGATTTAGGTGCAGATTCACTTGATGTATTTCAGATTATTATGGGCGTAGAAGAGGAATTGGATATTGAAGTTAATTCCGATGAAGCTGAAAAGATTGTTACTGTAGGTGATGCAGTAGAACTTATTAAGAAAACAGTTGGTTAATTGAATTTTTAAAATTTTTTATGAATGATTCAGAAAAGCCCTTGCTACAAGGGTTTTTTTGAACGTTAGGAAAAGAGTTTAGTTTGGCAGATTTAAAAGAATTTGAAAGTAAAATTAAATATGAATTTCAAGATAAAAGTCTTTTGAAGCATGCATTGATTCATTCTTCTTATGCAAATGAAAAGCATATGAAGAAGTTTTCTGATAATGAAAAGTTAGAGTTTTTGGGCGATGCAGTTTTGGAACTTGTTTCAAGTGAGTTTTTGTTCAATACCTATACAGAGTTATCAGAAGGAGATTTATCAAAACTCCGTGCCTCATTGGTTTGTGAACCAACTCTTGCTTATTGTACAAAGGCCATTGATTTGGACAAGTATGTATATTTAGGTAATGGTGAAGAACGAACGGGAGGACGTCAGAGAAAGTCTATTTTATCAGATGCATTAGAAGCAGTTATTGGCGCAATCTTCTTAGATGGCGGAATCGAAAAGGCAAAGGCTTTTATCTTAGAATTTATATTAACGGATATTGAGCATAAGCGCTTATTCCATGACAGTAAGACAACCTTGCAGGAAGTAACACAGGCAAAGTTTTCTGAAGGGGTGACCTATGTCATCGTTTCTGAAAATGGACCGGACCATGCCAAAGAGTATGGGGTTCAGGCACTGGTTGGAAGTGAGGTCCTTGGAGAGGGAAAGGGCTCTTCTAAAAAAGCTGCAGAGCAGGAAGCTGCCTATCAGGCACTTTTGAAACTCCACATGGAAAATAAGATTAATATTGTAAATAAATAATAGGGTAGAGGTAAGGAATGTATCTTAAAAGTATTGAATTGCACGGATTTAAATCCTTTGCTAATAAAATAGTGTTGGAATTTCATAACGGAATTACCGGTATCGTAGGACCAAACGGATCAGGAAAAAGTAATATTTCTGATGCGGTTCGTTGGGTTCTAGGAGAACAGTCTGCAAAACAGTTGCGTGGTGCTTCCATGCAGGATGTTATTTTCGCGGGTACAGAAAACCGTAAGCCTTTGAGCTTTTCTTATGTTGCCATTACCATGGACAATTCTGATCATTTACTCCCAGTAGATTTTGACGAAGTAACAGTTGCCAGACGAGTATATCGATCTGGTGAATCTGAATATTTATTAAATGGAACCCCTTGCCGATTAAAGGACGTAAACGAGTTGTTTTACGATACCGGTATTGGTAAGGAAGGTTATTCTATTATTGGACAGGGTCAAATTGAGCGAATTCTTTCAGGAAAACCGGAAGAACGACGTGAGTTATTTGATGAAGCTGCTGGTATTGTTAAGTTTAAAAAGAGAAAAGCTGCAGCTCAAAAGCAATTAGATCAGGAACAGGAAAACCTTGTTCGTGTAAACGATATTTTAGGCGAATTGGAACGTCAGGTTGGACCTTTGGAACGTCAGGCACAGACAGCCAAAGAGTACTTAAAGAAAAAAGAAGAATTAAAGACCTTAGACGTTAACATGTTCTTAATTGAAATTGAACGTTTAACCAAAGAACTTCAGGAGATTACGGACAACGCCGCTGTAGCGCAGGGACAGTTGGAAGAAACCAATAAAGAAAATGAGAAAATCAAATCTCAATATGCTTCTTTGGAAGAAGAAATCGAAAAGATGGATGAAAAGATTGAATCCATTCGAAAGAATCAAAATGAGTCTACCTTAGCAAAAGGTAAATTAGAGACTCAGATTCAGTTATTAGAAGGCCAGATTAAAATGGCGGAATCTTCTGATGAGAACCTTGAAATGCGCCGTGGTGCAATTCTTGCAGAACAGGAAGAACATCAGGAAGAAAAGAACAAGTACTTAAAAGAAAAAGAAGAACTTGAAGCACTTTTAGAAGAGGCTGTTGGACGTCTTCAAAAGGCTAAGGACTACTTCCAGAATATTGAAGATGAAATCAACCGCTGTAACAGTGGAATTGAAAATAATCAAAAAGAGATTATGGACCTTTTAAATAAAAAGGCAACCATTAAATCAGAAGAGCAAAAGTTCAATACTATGTTGGAGCAAACCAACATTAGAAAAGCCCAATTGAATCAACGATTGCTTGCCCGTAAGACAGAAGAAGATGGATTCTCTGCACAAGAGGCAAAAGCAAAAGAAGAGTATGACATTGTTACAAAAGAACTTGAAGACTTGAAGTTGAAAGAATCCGACATGCAAAAAGAGGTGATTTCTTTCCGCAACAAGTTAA
Source organism: Lachnospiraceae bacterium (assembly GCA_024692825.1). Lineage (GTDB taxonomy): Bacteria > Bacillota > Clostridia > Lachnospirales > Lachnospiraceae > JAILEN01. Next base: position 2,864 of record JAILMB010000050.1, read on the forward strand.
AGGATGCAAATATTTCTTCTTTTAACAAACAAAAAGAATTAACTCAAAAGCAGTCAAGACTTGAGTCTTTAAAGAATATAGCGGAACGCTATGATGGATATGGAAATGCCATTAAAAAAGTAATGGACCAAAAATCCAGCAATAAGGGATTGCTTGGCGTTGTAGCGGATTTAATTCACGTAGATAAAAAATACGAAACAGCCATTGAAACAGCCTTAGGTGGAAATATTCAAAATATTGTTACCGAGGATGAAGAAACGGCGAAAAAGATGATTTCCTACTTAAAGGAAAATCACTTTGGACGAGCTACCTTTTTACCACTTACTTCTGTAGACGGAAGAGGAAACTTCAAGAAAAAAGAAGTGTTGGATGAAAAGGGTGTTATTGGATTAGCCAACGAGCTAATTGATTGTGATAAAAAGTATGACGGTGTTATCGCATACTTAGTTGGTCGTGTAGTTGTAGTAGATCATATTGATAACGCCATTGCCCTTGCAAGAAAGAATAACTATTCTTTACATATTGTTACCCTAGAAGGTGAATATTTATCACCGGGTGGTTCTATGGCAGGTGGTTCCTTTAAGCATAAGGGAAATCTTTTAAGCAGAAACCGCGAGATTGAACAGTTAGAAAAAGAAATCACAGACATCGAAAAGGAAGTCTCAGATTTAAAGAATCGTCAAGAAGAATTAGAGACAGCAATTGCACTTCATACTGACGATTTAAAAGAACTTCAGTCTGATATTTCTCAAAAGGCACTCTCTCAAAATACTGCGAAGTTAAACTATGAAAGAGCAGTTTCTCAAAAGGAAGAAAGCCTTAAGGTTGCAGAAACCCTTCATGAGGAAGGAGCTGACATTGAACGTCAGATTCAGGGAATTGATGCTAATAAAAAACAAATTGTTCTTGATATGGAAGAAGCTGAGAAGCGAGAAGAACAGTTAAAGAAAGAAATCACAGAATTCCAGGAGAAGTTAGACGAGCAGACCTACATGGAAACATCAGCAAATCGTAATGTTGCTGAAGTTCAGGTAGAGGAAGCTTCTGCAAGACAAAAGGTTACCTTCGTAGATGAAAACCTGACTCGTGTTGAGAATGAACTTCAAAAAGATCAAAGAGATTTAGCTGATTTAGATCGTCAATCCAAAGATGCAAAGGTGGATGCTCAAAGAAAGAGAAATGATATTGAGTCTATTAAGGCCACCATTTCTGCTGCAGATGATACCTTTAAAGCCTTAGAAGATGAATTAAAGGAATCTCTTTTAAAGAAGGAAGAGATGTCAAAGAGTTACAAAGGTTTCTTTGATAAAAAAGAAGAGATTTCAAAAGAAATTTCCCGTTTGGAAAAAGAGATTTATCGTTTGGATACTCAGCGTGAAAAAGCACAGGATGCCATTGAGTATCAGAATAATTACATGTGGAATGAGTATGAGTTAACTCTTCATGCAGCCATGGAATTAAAGAATCCTGAGTACAACAATGGGGATGAAATGAGAAAGACCATTTCTAGTTTACGAGATGATATTCGCCGTATGGGTAATGTCAATGTAAATGCCATTGAAGAATACAAAGAAATTTCTGAACGTTATACCTTCTTAAAGAATCAGCATGACGATTTAATTGAGTCGAAGGAACGTTTAAGTGGAATTATCGATGAGTTAGACAAGGGAATGCGTGAGCAGTTCTCTGCCAGATTTGAAGATATTAAAACGGAATTTGACAAGGCCTTTAAAGAATTGTTCGGTGGAGGAAAAGGTACTCTTGAACTGGTTGAGGGAGAGGATATTCTTGAAACCGGAATTAAGATTATTGCTCAGCCACCAGGAAAGAAATTACAGAATATGATGCAGTTATCCGGTGGTGAAAAGTCTTTAACCGCAATTGCACTGTTATTTGCAATTCAGAATTTAAAACCATCTCCATTCTGTCTCTTAGACGAGATTGAAGCTGCCTTAGATGATTCTAACGTAGATCGATTTGCGAAGTACTTAAATAAACTGACTAAAAACACACAGTTTATTATTATTACACACCGTCGTGGTACCATGACTGCTGCAGACCGTCTATACGGTATTACCATGCAGGAAAAAGGTATTTCTACTTTGGTATCTGTAAACTTAATAGAAAATGATTTAGAGGATTAATTATGGCAGAAGAGAAAAAAGGATTCTTCCAGAAACTCATAGCTGGATTAACAAAAACGAGAGATAATTTTGTGAAAAACATGGACTATGTCTTTCGTGGATTTACCAACATTGACGAAGAGTTTTATGAAGAACTGGAAGAGATTTTAATATCTGGTGATATTGGTGTACGTACAACAGAAGAGATATTAGATGATCTTCGAGGAAAGGTAAAAGAACAAAAAATTAAAGAACCTGCAGATTGTAAAGCTCTTTTAATTGATAGTATTAAAGAGCAGATGGATATTGGTGATGCTGCTTATGAATTTGAAAACAAAACCTCTGTGATTCTAGTGGTTGGTGTCAATGGTGTTGGCAAAACTACAACCATCGGAAAACTGGCATCGAAGTTTAAAGCCCAAGGGAAAAAGGTGGTGCTTGCAGCAGCAGATACATTCCGGGCAGCGGCAGGAGATCAGTTAAAAGAATGGGCGAACCGTGCAGGGGTAGAAATCATCGGTGGTCAGGAAGGAAGTGACCCGGCTGCAGTTGTTTATGATGCCCTTCAATCTGCTAAGGCAAAAAAAGCAGATATTCTATTAATTGATACAGCAGGAAGATTACACAATAAGAAAAACCTCATGGATGAACTTGGAAAGATCAATCGCATTGTTTCTAAGGAATATCCAGAAGCCTATAGAGAGACCTTGGTTGTAGTAGATGCAACAACAGGGCAAAACGCTTTGGTACAGGCCAAGGAGTTTTCGGAAGTAACAGATTTATCCGGTATTGTACTTACGAAGATGGATGGCTCTGCAAAGGGTGGTATTGCCGTAGCAATTCAATCAGAACTTCATATTCCGGTGAAGTATATTGGAGTTGGTGAAACGGTAGATGATTTGGAAAAATTCAATGCGGACCAATTTGTGGAAGCATTGTTTTATACAAAGGAAAATGCTTAATCTTTATTAAGCAGGGAAAGAAGGAAAAAAGATGTTAGAAAAAAAAGATTTTGACGAGGCTTGTAGTGTTGTAGATAAGGTGCGTCTTGAAACAAAGCTTATTTACAGCGAATTTATGAGCGAAAAAACCGGAGCAAATGTTTATTTGAAACCGGAAAACATGCAGTTTACAGGTGCTTATAAGTTGAGAGGTGCTTATTATAAAATAAGTACTCTATCAGACGAGGAACGAAGCAGAGGATTAATTACCGCTTCTGCAGGAAATCATGCTCAGGGAGTTGCCTATGCTGCAAAGAAATTTGGTGTGAAAGCGACCATCGTAATGCCAACTACCACACCTTTAATTAAGGTGAATCGTACCAAAAGCTATGGAGCTGAAGTGGTTTTAGTTGGGGATGTTTATGATGAAGCCTGCGAATATGCCCTAAAACTTGCAGAAGAAAAGGGACTTACCTTTATTCATCCATTTGATGATTTGGCAGTTGCAACAGGTCAGGGTACCATTGCAATGGAGATTATTAAGGAATTACCTTTGGTTGATTATATTTTGGTACCAATTGGTGGTGGCGGATTAGCCACAGGAGTTTCTACCTTAGCCAAATTAATCAATCCTAAAATTAAAGTAATTGGTGTAGAACCTACCGGAGCAGCTTGTATGAAAGCTTCTTTGGAAAAGGGAGAGGTAGTTACCCTTCCTACAGCAAATACAATTGCAGATGGTACTGCAGTTAAGACACCGGGAAAGAATATTTTCCCATACTTAAAGAAGAATCTGGATGAGATTATTACAGTAGATGATGATGAATTAATCGGTGCCTTTTTAGATATGGTAGAAAACCATAAGATGATTGTAGAAAACTCTGGTTTACTAACCTTTGCTGCAGCTACTAAGCTAAAGGCAAAAGGAAAGAATGTGGTTTGTATTTTATCTGGCGGCAATATGGATGTCATTACCATGTCATCCGTTGTACAGCAGGGATTAATTTTTAGAGATCGTATTTTTACGGTTTCTGTATTACTTCCTGATAAGCCAGGTCAGTTAGCAGCTGTTTCCCAGACCATTGCTGATGTACAGGGAAATGTTATCAAACTCGAACATAACCAGTTTGTATCTACCAACCGTAATGTTGAAGTGGAACTTCGCATTACCTTAGAAGCATTTGGTAAAGAACATAAAGAACAGATTTTAGATGCCCTTGATAAGGGTGGCTATAAACCAAAGATTGTAAGAACCAGTTTATAATTTATGAAAAAGAATGATATTATTTTAATCTTAATTATATTGGTCATAAGTGGAGCCGGACTTTTTGTATTACATGCTACAAAAAGTTCCGGTTCTTTTGTGAAGATAACCGTTGATGGAAATGTTGTGGCAACCTATGATTTGTCGGTGAATCAAACCTATGAGTTAGAAGGGTATGAAGGGGGCTATAACATTCTTGTAATCGAAAATGGAGAAGCTTATTTTCGGGAGGCGGACTGTCCTGATTTGGTTTGCGTAAAATCAGGAAAGATTCATAAGGTAGGAGAGACCATTGTTTGTTTGCCCCATCGGGTGGTAGCAGAAATTGTAAATGAAGGAGAAGATGCCGAAGTTGATACGGTGTCACAATAGGAATGAAGAGTAGGAAAATTGCAATGTATGGCCTATTGATTGCCCTGGCCTTTGTTTTGAGTTATTTAGAAAGCTTAATTCCGGTGTTTATTGCAGTGCCTGGAGTAAAACTGGGCTTAACGAATTTAGTGGTCTTAATCGCCTTTGTTCGACTGGGCAAAAAAGATGCCTTTATCATTAATGTCATACGAATTCTTTTGGTGGGATTTACCTTTGGGAATACCTATTCTCTTTTGTATAGTTTGGCAGGTGGTATTTTAAGCTACCTTGCCATGCTTTTGTTATGGAAAAGAAAGTCCTTTAGTTTACTGGGAGTATCTGTAGCAGGTGGAGTTTGCCACAATATCGGACAGATATTAGTAGCCATGACTGTCTTAGAGACGGGGGCATTGATTTATTACCTTCCAATTCTTATGATATCAGGTACCATTGCTGGAATTCTTGTTGGAATTCTATGCAAAGAGGTAATCAAACGTCTGCCCCGGAATTTAGATTCGTAATTATTTATTTGAAATTGATGAAAGGGTTTCGTAGAAAGTAGGGTAGGAAATGTCCACACACTCCGGATGATCGAGTGTGGTCTCCCCATTGGCACATAAAGATGCAATGGCAAAGGACATAGCAATTCTATGATCCATATAGGTATGAATGTTGGCTCCGTAAAAGAAATCGGAGCCTTTTTTGTTTGATTGGCCGTGGATGATCATTCCATCATCAAGGGCTTCACAAGAAACGCCCATAGCAGATAGATTCTCAATGACCGTATCAATTCGGTTACTTTCTTTTACTTTTAGTTCGCTGGCATCTTTTATGATGGTATCTCCCTTTGCACAGGCTGCCATTACAGCAATTACAGGAATCTCATCAATAAGGGTAGGGATGAGATCACCGGAAATCTCACAACCAGCCAGATCTGATGTAGTGATATGCAAATCGCAAACTTCTTCTCCGGAAACAATTCGTCTATTTAAAAATTCTAAAGACGCACCCATAGTCTTTGCGACGTGAAGGATACCGGCTCTTGTAGGGTTTGTATTTACATTTTCAATGAGCAAATCTGCATTTGGACAAATTGCGCCTGCAACAATAAAATAAGCGGCACTGGAAATATCTCCGGGAACGGAAATCTTTTGTCCATATAATTTTGGATTTGGGGTAATGGTTGCTGTTGTACCAAGAGATGTCACATTGGCACCAAAGCCATTAAGCATTAACTCGGTGTGATTTCTTGAAAGTACAGGTTCTGTAACAGATGTTTCTGAATCAGCATAAAGACCTGCCAAAAGTACACAGGATTTTACCTGGGCAGAGGCAACGTTTGACTCGTAAGAGATACCTTTTAATCCATTTGTAGCTGGAGAAATTCGAAGAGGAGCGCAATCATTTCCTTTTAGGGAGGTGATATTGCTTCCCATTTGTAAGAGAGGCGTCATAATTCGCTTCATTGGTCTTTTTTGAATAGATTCATCCCCGTTTAATTCGCTGATAAAGGGTTGACCGGCTAGAATTCCGCTAATGAGTCTTGTAGTGGTTCCGCTGTTTCCTACATCTAACATGTTCGTTGGAGCTGATAGTCCATGAAGTCCTTTCCCGTGAATGGTCACATGTTCTCCTTCGTGTGTAATGGAAATTCCCATGCTTCGAAAACAGTTCATGGTAGAGATACAGTCGGCTCCGTTTAAAAAGCCATCTAATTCTGTAATTCCTTCGGAGATGGCACCAAACATGATTCCTCTGTGGGAAATGGATTTGTCTCCGGGTACTTTAATTTTTCCTTTAAGTGAAGTAATTCTTTTCATTTTGAGTAATCTTTTCTTTCTATTAATCTACGGTATGTACGCCGTATGAATTTTTCTGGAGTAGATCTTTGGCTTTTTGAAGGTCTTCTTTTGATGCCATCTCAATATGTAGTACACCAGCTTCATACTCACGGTTATTTACAATGCCGATATTTTTGATACTTAAATTTTCGGAAGCCAATAGGGTTGCAATTTTGGCAATTCCACCAGTTTCGTCCTTTAAATCACAGTATAATTCGAAGCTAACAGGTAAAACACCGGTTTTTTTCAATGGCAGGGAATCCCGGTAGTCCTTGGCTTCTGAAAACAGTTCTAAGAGCCTCTTTTCGTCGGAGTCCATAACGGCTGATTCAAAATCTGACAGCTGATTTTTATACAGTGAAATCAGGGTTAAGATTTCTTCCTTGTTCTCTAAACAGATATTTTGCCACATTACAGGAGAGGAGGAGGAGATTCTTGTAATGTCTTTAAATCCTCCGGCCGCAATTGTTTTTAAAGTCTGATCTTTGGTTTCATTATTTTTTACTAAATTTACGAGGGCAGCACTCATTATATGCGGAAAATGAGAAATGGCTGCTGTGGCAAAATCGTGTTCTTTGCAACTAAGGCGAAGAGGAATCGCTCCAAGGGATTGGATTAACTCATAAAAGTCCTGCAAAATCCCTTCGTCTTTAAATCCTTCTGATGTAATAATGTAGTAGGCGTTTTCCAATAAATCAGCAGAAGCATTGTGAAAGCCGATTTTTTCAGAACCAGTCATAGGATGTCCGCCGATGAAATGATCTTCTAGACCTAAGTCTGAAACAGCCTTATGAATATCTCCTTTGACACTTCCTACATCTGTAAGTATACAGGTCGGCTTTAAATAAGGTTTTAGCTGCTTTAGATAATCAATATTTACTTTTACCGGGGAGCATAAAAAAACAAGATCGAAGGAGCCAAAGTTCTCTAAAGGTATAAAATCTTTGTTTTGAATCACACCTTCCTCATAGGCTTCTTCTAAAGTTTCTTTGTGAAATGCATGGGCATATATTTGAATGGAAGGGTCAGTTTTCAAAAGTGCTTTTGCAATGGAACCTCCGATTAACCCTAATCCAATAAATCCAACAGTTTTAATTTCCAATCTTTTTTCCTCCAAATTCTTCCTTATTTTATCGTATTTATAGGGATTTTAAAAGGATAAGAGAGAATGGAAAATAAAATTAGAAAAAATATAATAATTTTCATTGTTTTCTGAAAGTGAGTTGGGTAAAATTGAATTAACAGATTAAATATACGACCAAAGGAGCAGTTGTTTGCAAACTTTGTAGACTCGTAGGAAATGGGGGACCGGCATGAAAGTTTTTACTACAGACAAGATACGTAACATTGTTTTATTGGGACATTCCGGAGCGGGGAAGACTTCCCTGGTAGAGTCCATGGCATATTTGTCAGGACTTACGAACCGGGCAGGAAAGGTAGAGGACGGAAATACCATCAGTGACTATGATGCTTCTGAAATCAAACGTAAGCTTTCGATTCAGACATCCATAATTCCAATTCTTTGGGAAGATTGCAAATTGAATATTTTAGACACTCCGGGCTCCATTGATTTCGTGGGAGAGGTAGAAGAGGCACTTACAGCTGCAGATGCAGCTATCATTGTAGTTTCCGGTAAAGACGGTGTTGGTGTTGGTACCAGACTTGCTTGGGAGAAATGCGAAAAATATCACCTGCCTCGTATGTTTTTCGTTACGGGGATGGATATTGACGAGGTTTCTTATAAGCAGGTCATTTTAGATTTACAGGAACTTTATGGAAAACGAATTGCACCTTTCCATTTACCAGTTCGTGAAAATGGAGAGTTTATTGGATATGTAAATGTTATTCAGCAGAGGGCAAAGCGCTGGAAGGAAGATGGAACGGTTGAAAAAATGGACGTTCCCGATTATTCCATGGAATACTTAGAGACCTATCGTGAAGCTTTAATGGAATCCGTTGCAGAAACATCCGAAGAGTTTATGGATCGCTACTTTAATGGAGAAGAGTTTTCTGATGATGAAATCCGTCAGGCACTTCGTGTAAATGTTTCCGAGGGAAGTATTGTTCCGGTCCTTATGGGTTCAAACACCCTGAATAGAGGTATGTATACTCTTATGGTAGACATGGTGAAATATCTGCCGGGTCCGGATAAGAGAGAATGTGCAGGCATAAATGCTACTTCCAATGACGTATTTGAAGCAAATTACGATTTTTCAAAGGCAAAGTCAGCCTATGTATTTAAAACCATTGTGGATCCATTTGTAGGAAAGTACTCCCTGATTAAGGTAAACTCAGGAGTTATTAAAACAGACGATGTCTTGTATAACCAACATAAGGATACGGAAGAAAAAATTGGAAAACTCTATGTATTATGTGGTTCTAAAGCTGAAGAAGTAAAAGAACTCCACGCAGGAGATATTGGAGCCTTAAGTAAGTTATCCAAAGTAACTACCACAGATTCTCTATCTACAAAGGCCAATCCGATACTTTATATTCGAACTGGAATTCCTACTCCGTATACCTGCATGAGATATAAACCGCTTAACAAGGGGGACGAGGAAAAGGCTGCTGCAGGATTAGCAAAATTAGCCCAGGAGGATTTAACCATAAAGGTGAAAAATGATGGAGAGAACCATCAGACTTTACTCTATGGTATTTCGGAGCAACATTTGGATGTAGTTGTTGATAAGTTAAAAGAAAAATACAAAGTAGAGATTGAGTTATCACGACCAAAGATTGCATACAAAGAGACCATTCGTGGCAAATGCGATGTGGAGTACAAGTATAAAAAGCAGTCAGGCGGTCATGGCCAATATGGTCATGTAAAGATGACTTTTGAACCATTAGGTGACACGGAAAAGAACTTTGAATTTTCTCAAACAGTGGTAGGTGGAGCTGTACCAAAGAACTATTTCCCTGCAGTTGAAAAGGGATTAGAGGAAGGCTGTAAAAAGGGACCTTTGGCAGCTTATCCGGTAGTTGGAATTAAGGCGAATCTATATGATGGCAGTTACCATGCAGTAGATTCTTCAGAAATGGCCTTTAAGACAGCAGCGATTCAATGTTTGAAGAAGGGTATTTTAGAAGCAAAGCCCGTGTTATTAGAACCTGTTTCTGAATTAAAGGTATTGATACCGGATGATAAAACCGGTGATGTCATGGGAGATTTAAATAAACGTCACGGTAAGGTGACAGGCATGAATCCTGTGGAAGGTCAAAAAACAGAAATTGTTTGCGAGATTCCAGACTCTGAATTGTTTGGATATGGAACCACCCTTCGTTCATTAACAGGAGGCGAGGGTACATTCTCTTATGAATTCTTGAGCTATCAACAAGCACCTGGGGATATTCAAGAAAAAGAAATTGAACACAGAAAGAGCAAGCTAGAAGAAGACGAATAGTAGTAAGAGAGTATCGAACTAGAAAGTGTGAGAATTATGAGAAAATACGTAGGCATAACCATAGGACCAATCACAAATGCACTGCAATATGCGAAAGATCCGCAATCACTATGGTTTGCCTGCGCTATTTTTTCGGAAATTTCCAGAGAGTTATGTGAATTAATTACTGCGCCAAACTGTTCCTTTGAGGAGGTTGTAATCTACACTCCTTACTATTTTCACGGTATGAAGATTGACGATGGTGTTGCAAAGACCCATGATCGAATCATCTTTTCTGCGGAACATGTGGAGAATCATGTAATTGATAAAATGATTGAACTTGTAAAAGAAGATGTTTGTGATTTATTCCCTGTGGAATATCAATCCCAAGAGTACCGACAATTCTTAAAAGACTATTTCCAAATCAAATATATTTGCTTAGAAGAAAATAATGAGTTAAATCACAATTGCATGATGACCATTTATCCTTATTTACATGATATGGAGTCCATGCAAAAGGGAAATACTGAGACCTTTTTGAATCCATTTTATGATTTGTTTGGCCTTGGTGAGGATACTCGAAGTTTTCGTATAATGACATCACCCATTGCACATCTGGTAAAAAAAGGGTCTGCTCAGTTTTTTAATCTTCGGGGAGAGTTTAAAACTGTTGCAGAAATCGCTAATCCAAAACTACCGGAGGGCAGGAAAAAAGCTCCCTATTATTGCCTTGTTCGATGCAATGGGGACAATATTGATATGTTGCTCCGTGGATTTTCCGATAATAAAAAGATTATTTCTTTTTCAGTAGCCTGTTTACAACACTCCATTACTACTTCGGAACTGATTCGAATGTTTGGAGGATTAACGGTATATGCCGGTGGAGATGAGTGCTTCTTCTTTGCACCTTTAGTAGGGATGGATGGTTCTACGATTTTTGAATTGTGCCAAAGAATTCAGCAAAAGTTTTACACCTTTATGAAAAACCATTTGCCCTGGTCTAATATTCCAACCCTGTCTTTTGGAGTCTCCATCCAGAGAAATACTCATGATGCCTATGATGTGTTTGTGGAAACAGGTAAATTATTGGATGTGGCAAAGCAAATCAGCGATAAGAACAACACAGCAGTTCGCATTACCAATAAAAGCAGAAGCGAATGTATTGTTGTAAACAATCAGGACATTGATGCCTTTTTGGATATCTTCAAAGCAAACCTTGATATTATGGATGGAATGATTACCACAGAACGAAAGAAGAATCAGCTTTCCGAGACCATTGCATTAATTGACGAGTATGAAAACATTATTATGTCCATTAGTGAAATGGCAAAAAATGGAAATCTATCTCCAGAGGAATACTTTAAGTCTGTTTCTTCCATTTTCCAGGGAGGAACATTGGAACGTTCTCCTGAGGAGTTAAAGAATCTATTGATTTTGTACTACAAACGTCTGGTTCGAAAGCCTAGAGGTATTTGGGTACCAAAAATCGATGAGGTCACTGGAAAGTATTTAAAAGCCAACCATTACAATGCAGAGGATGGTAGTATTGGAGTCTTTGAAGAAATCCTAAATATGAAGGAAGATATTCTTGAATTAAAGGAGGAGTACACTCCCTAGTTAACCTTGACAAATAAGCCCCTTATGATAAAATTTTTAAGATTTAAGATTTTTATCATTAGGAGGATTGGAATAAAAGATGGCTCAGGCATATAATCACCATACGGTGGAAAAGAAATGGCAGAAATACTGGGAGGAGCACGAAACATTTAAGACAGACGTTTGGGATTTTTCAAAACCGAAATACTACGCTCTAGATATGTTTCCATACCCTTCAGGAGTAGGATTGCATGCTGGTCATCCCGAAGGATATACAGCAACTGATATTATGTCTCGTATGAAGAGAATGCAGGGATATAACGTATTACACCCAATGGGATATGATTCCTTTGGTCTTCCTGCAGAGCAGTATGCTGTTACAACAGGAAATCATCCTAATGGATTTACAGAAAAGAATATAGAAACATTTTCAAAACAGTTGAAAGAACTTGGATTTGACTACGATTGGTCCAAGCTTCTTGCAACTTCAGATCCCTCATTTTACAAGTGGACACAGTGGATTTTTAAGAAGCTCTACGAAAAAGGTTATGCAAAGCATATTGATATGCCTGTAAACTGGTGCGAAGAGCTTGGTACTGTATTGTCAAATGATGAGGTCATTGATGGAAAGTCAGAGCGTGGTGGTTACCCGGTTGTTAAAAAGATGATGAAGCAGTGGGTAATTGATCAGCAGTCTTTTGCGGAAGAATTGCTTTCAGGATTAGATGAGATTGACTGGCCGGAATCCACAAAAGAAATCCAACGTAACTGGATTGGTAAATCAACCGGTGTTGAAGTTGATTTTTCGATTGAAGGTGGTGGAGAGTTCTCTATTTTCACAACCTGTATTGAAACCATTTATGGTATTACCTTTATGGTATTGGCTCCCGATGGAGAAATTACAAAGAGCTTATTGGATCGAGTAGAAAATCGTGAAGAAGCAGAAGCTTATATTGCTGAAACTGCTAAGAAGAACGATTTGGATCGTACTGATTTAAATAAAACAAAGTCAGGTTGCCCATTAAAGGGAATTTATGCTATCAATCCTGTAAATGGACGTAAAGTACCTGTATTTATTGGTGACTTCGTATTAGCAAGCTACGGAACCGGTGCTGTTATGGCCGTTCCTACACATGATCAAAGAGACTTTGAGTATGCACAGGCCCATGGGCTTGAATATATTCAGGTAATCGATGGAGAAGGAGTAGATGTTTCTTCTCATGCGTTTGAAAAACAGGATTACCTTGGAAAGGGCTGTAAGCTTATTAATTCTGAAGAGTTTAATGGTCTCACAGTAGAAGAAGCAAAGCCGGCTATCACAAAGAAACTTGTTGATATGGGTGTTGCAAGAGAAAAGGTAAACTATCACTTCCGTGAATGGATTTTTGCAAGACAAAGATATTGGGGCGAGCCAGTACCTTGCGTTTACAAAGAGGATGGAAGTATTGAATTTGTTCCTGATGAGGAATTACCGGTAATCCTTCCTGAGTTAGAGGACTATAAGGGTAAAAATGGTCAGGCTCCATTAGAGAATGCCACTGAGTGGAAACAGTACGATAAGAATGGCTTAAAGGGAGTTCGTGAAACCTCTACTATGCCTGGTTCAGCCGGATCTTCTTGGTATTACCTAAGATATATTGATCCAAACAATAACGATGAATTTGCAAATCAAGAGTTGTTAAAGCACTGGATGCCTGTAGATTTATATGTAGGTGGACCTGAGCATGCAGTTGGACATTTGATTTATTCAAGAATCTGGAATCGTTTCTTATATAACGAGGGATTGTCTCCAGTGAAGGAACCATTCAAAAAGTTAGTACATCAGGGAATGATTCTTGGTGAGAATGGTATTAAGATGGGAAAACGTTTCCCTGAATTTGTTGTAAATCCTAGCGATATCGTAAGAGATTACGGTGCAGATACCCTTCGTTTATATGAAATGTTTATGGGACCTTTAGAGGTTTCTAAACCTTGGAATTCAAACAATGTAACCGGAGCAAAGAAGTTCATTAACCGTGTTTATACCTTCTTCTCTGAATCGGAGAATCTGACCGATGAAAATGATGGTACATTGGAAAAGATTTATCATCAGACCGTTCGTAAGGTTACAAATGACTTTGAAGAGCTAGGCTACAATACAGCTATTTCGCAGATGATGATTTTTGTAAATGCTGTTTATAAAGCAGGAAGCTGCTACAGAGAATACGCTGAAAACTTCATTAAGATGTTCTCTTGCATTTGCCCTCATATTGGTGAAGAGATTTGGGAGATTATGGGACATAATGAGACTATTGCTTACGAATCTTGGCCAACTTATGATGAGTCAAAATGTGTGGAAGATACCATTGAGATTGCTGTTCAGATTAATGGTAAGGTGAAAGCCACAATTGCAATTGGAAAAGATGATCCAAAAGATGATGTCATTGCAAAGGGCAAAGAAGCTATTTCCGATAAGCTTGAGGGATTAAACATTGTAAAAGAGATTTACGTTCCAGGAAGAATCGTAAATATTGTAGCAAAATAATATTACATATTGAGGTGGCTGTTTTTACAACCACCTTAAATTTTGAAAGGAAAAGATTATGTCAAAAATTGAAATGAAAACTCCATTGGTTGAGATGGACGGAGATGAAATGACCAGAATTCTCTGGCAGATGATTAAAGATGAGTTAATTACTCCTTTTGTAGATTTAAAAAGCGAGTACTATGATCTTGGCTTAAAGCATAGAAATGAAACCAATGATCAGGTAACAATTGATTCTGCAGAAGCTACCAAAAAATATGGTGTTGCTGTAAAGTGCGCAACCATTACTCCAAACGCTGCTAGAGTAGAAGAGTATGATTTAAAAGAAATGTGGAAGTCTCCAAATGGAACCATCCGAGCAATTTTAGACGGAACCGTATTTCGTGCTCCAATTATCGTTAAAGGAATTGAGCCTTGCGTAAAGAATTGGAAGAAACCAATTACCATTGCCCGTCATGCTTATGGTGATGTATATAAAGCATCAGAAATGAAGATTCCGGGACCTGGAAAGGTAGAGCTTGTTTATACAAGAGAAGATGGAACAGAAGAAAGAGAATTGATTCATAATTTCACTAAAGCTGGTGTTATCCAGGGACAGCACAACCTCTGTGATTCTATTGAAAGTTTTGCAAGAAGCTGTTTTAACTTTGCTTTAGATACAAAGCAGGATTTATGGTTTGCAACAAAGGATACCATCTCAAAAAAATATGATCATACCTTTAAAGATATTTTCCAGGAAATCTTTGATAAAGAGTACAAAGAAAAATTTGAAGCAGCAAACATTGAATATTTCTATACATTAATTGATGATGCTGTAGCTCGTGTTATGAAGTCTGAAGGGGGATTTATCTGGGCATGTAAAAACTATGACGGAGATGTAATGAGTGATATGCTTTCTTCAGCCTTTGGTTCACTTGCCATGATGACTTCTGTACTAGTATCTCCTCAGGGATACTTCGAATATGAAGCAGCACATGGAACTGTACAGCGTCACTATTACAAACACTTAAAGGGAGAAGAAACATCTACAAACTCTGTTGCAACAATTTTTGCATGGAGTGGAGCTTTAAGAAAACGTGGCGAGTTAGATGAACTTCCTGAGCTTATGAAATTTGCCGACAACTTGGAAAAAGCATGTATCGAAACCATTGAATCCGGAAAAATGACTGGAGATTTGGCTCGTATTACTTCTTTAGAAAATCCAAGTGTCTTAAACAGTAAAGATTTTATTATCGCGATTCGTGAAACTTTAGAATCTTATGATTAAGGAGTAAGATTATGATTTTAACCTGTCAAAATTTAAAGGTTGCATTCGGAGATGATGTGTTATTTCAAAATGTATCCTTTCAAATTCGTGAGCAGGAGCATGTGGCCATCGTTGGTCCAAACGGTTGTGGTAAATCAACACTTTTGAAGGTGATTACATCGGAGCTCTCCCCGTCGGAGGGCTCCGTTACGTTTGGAAAAGATGTAACTTATGGATATTTAGCTCAGTATCAGGATGTGGATATTGAGGAAGATATTTATCATCATGTGCTTCACGCCAATGAAGAAATCCTTCGCTTAGAACAGGAACTTTTGGATATGGAAGGTTCCTTGAAGGAAGTGGAAGGTAGTGAGCTAGAGACACTTTTAAATCGCTACCACGAAAAACAGCATAGTTTTGAATTAATGGGTGGCTCTTCTTATCGGAGTGAAGTAACTGGTGTATTAAAGGGCCTTGGTTTTATAGAAGAGGATTTCACAAAGACCATGGACCAACTGTCCGGTGGACAAAAAACACGGGTGAATTTAGCCCGATTGTTGATGCAAAAGCCAGATTTACTTTTGTTGGATGAGCCCATTAACCACCTGGATTTAGCATCCATTGAATGGTTGGAAAACTTTTTGCTAAATTACAAAGGAGCAGTTTTAATTGTTGCCCACGATCGGTATTTTTTGGATCACATTGTGGAAACCGTTATTGATTTGTCTTTTCAAACAGCAAAAAGTTATAAAGGGAATTATTCTGCCTTTTCAGAACAAAAACGACTTGTGATGCTAACAAGACAACGGGAATTTGAAAAGCAACAAAAAGAGATTGCTCATCAGGAGGAAGTTATTACAAAACTTCGTCAGTTCAATCGTGAAAAATCCATTAAACGTGCGGACTCTCGAGTAAAGCAGCTGGAAAAAATGGATAAGGTGGAAAAATTAACAGAAAAAGATACGGCGATGAAAATTAATTTAGAGCCTGATTCTGTTAGTGGAAACGACGTTTTAACAGTGGAACATTTACAAAAAGCCTTTGATCAACAGGCTTTATTTTCAGATGTCTCTTTTGAAATCCACAGAGGAGAACATGTAGCATTACTTGGAGACAATGGAACTGGAAAAACCACAATTTTAAAAATTTTAAATGATAAAATCTCCGCAGATGGTGGTAAGGTGAAAATCGGTACAGGGGTTCATATTGCTTACTACGATCAGGAACAACAACAGTTAAATGATGAAAACACGTTGTTTGATGAATTAAAGGATTCTTATCCGAATTTGACAGATACAAAAGTGCGTAATGTACTAGCTGCCTTTTTATTTACAGGAGATGATGCCTTTAAAAAGATTTCGGCTTTATCCGGTGGAGAAAGAGGTCGTGTGTCCCTGGCAAAACTCATGCTTTCCGGAGCAAATTTTTTGATTTTAGATGAGCCTACAAACCATTTGGATATGGAGAGTAAGGATATTTTAGAATCCGCCTTGAATGGATTTTCGGGAACGGTATTTTATGTATCTCACGATCGATATTTTATCAATCAAACAGCTCATCGCATTTTAGAACTAAGAGATGAGACCCTTTATTCCTACCTTGGAAACTATGATTACTATTTATCAAAACGTGATGAAGCGGTATATCAGGGACAAAAAGAAGAAAATGTGGAGGAAACTGTTGAAGAAGTTTCTCTTGGAAAACTCTCCTGGGAAGAACAAAAAAAGGCTGAGGCTGCAAAAAGAAAAATTCAAAATCAAATCTCGAAAATAGAAGAAGAGATTGAAGCAAAAGAAACTCGTATTTCAGAGATTGATGAAATGTTTATGGATGAAGAAACTGCAAAGAATTCAGCGAAACTAAACGAACTTTCTGCAGAGCAAAAAAAATTGCAGGAATCATTAGCAGAGTTGTATGAAAAGTGGGAAGAGTTAAATGATGAAATCCCTGTTGTGTGAGTTGTTAAATGTTTGACAATAATAGTAAAACATCTTATACTTTTGTAATAGAAATAGCACGAGAGGAACGGAAATGGAACGAGAAATATCGCAAGCCGTAATTCGCAGAATGCCTAGATACTATCGCTATTTAGGTGAATTATTGGATTCAAATGTGGAAAGAATTTCATCAAACGAGCTTTCAAAGTTAATGCATGTAACTGCGTCTCAAATTCGTCAGGATTTGAATAATTTTGGTGGATTTGGACAACAGGGCTATGGCTATAATGTAAAGTTTTTGCATGACGAGATCGGTAAGATTTTAGGACTGAATCAGATGCACAATGTTATTCTTATTGGTGCAGGTAACTTAGGTCAGGCCATTGCAAACTATGTTAATTTCGAGAGATTGTCCTTTCGAATGATTGGATTATTTGATGTAAATGAAGCAAAAGTAGGTAAGACTGTAAGTGGTGTAGAAGTACATCATATGAGTGAATTGCAGGATTTTTTAATGAATAATCGTGTAGATATTGCAGCTCTTACACTACCAAAGGATAATGCGGAAAAAGTTGCAGAAGAATTAGTAGAACTGGGAATTACCGCAATTTGGAATTTTGCCCATGTGGATTTGGAAGTTCCAGAAAATGTGGTGGTTCAGAACGTACATCTATCAGACAGTTTAATGCAACTTTCCTATAATATTACTCAGATTTAAGGAGTTTATTATGGATGAGAAGCAATTTGTAGATGCCCTAAAAGCAAGGCATATTCCAACCTTAGTATTAGATCAAAAATGGCATCGGTTATTTGCCATTAGCGGCAAACCCGATAATATAAAGACCTTAGAAGTAGAGGAAAAGGAAATCCTTGTACGTCAGGGACATTTGAATCAGGAACTTCGTGAATTAAAGAAGATTAAAAATGATTTAATGAAGGGTATTGTTGACAATATGGAAGGGGCTGATGCAAATAAAGCTACAGCTGAAAGTGAAAAGAAACTTTCCGACAACAAACGCCTTTTAAATGAAACAAATGATAAAATCGATGCAGACGAAGATGAGTTGATGGAGATTCCAAAGCTTCTAAAAGAGAAGAATGACGAACTTATGCTAGCCACCATGAACTTTTGCTATGCCAGACTTCGTACCAACGCATCGGAAGCAAAAGAAATCACAGAGTGGATTACAAATGTTCGTATTGAATTAAAGAAGAACATTATTAAAAAACAAAATCGTGAAATCAACAATAAGGAAATCTATTCTTACTTACATGATTTGTTTGGTAAAGATGTAATGCAGTTATTCGATGTTCATTATGATGAGCAGGAACTTCCTATTGGTTCATCGCAGCCTGAGGTTTCTTCTACAGTTAAGAAGAAGGAAGAAAAAGAAGCAAACAAAGATCGTACTACGAACTTTGATGTAAAAAAAGAGGAATAAAATGGTATGATAGAAGTGTCTTGCAATGCAAGGCACTTTTTTAAGGAGGAAGAGGATGCAACACATTTTAAATGGAAAAGAAATGCACAGTTGCGACGAAACACTGATCAGGGAGTTTAAGGTGCCTTCTTTGGTGTTGATGGAAAAAGCAGCTCTTCGTGTGTATGACTATGTTTTATCTCATTATACAAAAGAATCTATAATAGGAATTGTCTGTGGCCCTGGTAATAACGGAGCAGATGGATTGGCGGTAGGTCGATTACTGTTTGACGATGGCTATAATGTGAAGCTTTATTTATGCTGTGAAAAGGATAAATTTTCTTCGGATGAAAAGCGCCAATATGAAATGGCCCTCTCTTATGAGGTTCCGTTTTGCAGTGATATTTTGGAATTAAAAACAGCAGATGTGATTTTAGATGCCATTTTTGGTACCGGATTGAGCCGGGAAATTGACGGTCATTATAAGGAGGTAATCACTACAATCAATGAGTTTTCAGGAGATAAGATTGCCATTGATATTCCAAGTGGTGTTTCTGCAGATGATGGAAAAATCCTAGGTTGTGCCATTAAATGCAATGCTACAGTTACCTTTGCCTATTATAAACTTGGACAGTTACTATATCCCGGAAAAAGCTATTGTGGATCTGTAGAAAAGTATGATATTGGAATTTCAAAACGAAGTTTCTCAGATAAAAAAATGGGTGTTTTGGCTCTTGATAAAGAAGATATTTCAAAACTGTACCCAAAGAGAGAGGGAGATTCTCATAAGGGGAGTTTTGGAAAAGTTCTGGTGGTAGCCGGTTCAAAAAACATGGCTGGAGCTGCGCTGTTTTGTGCAAAATCCTGCTATTTAATGGGAGCTGGATTAGTTAAGATTTATACAGAGGAATCCAATCGTCAAATCCTTCAAACTTCTTTGCCGGAGGCTTTGTTATGTACTTATGAGAACCGAATAAATGAAGATGAGTTAGAATCGGCTCTTGCCTGGGCAGATGTGGTGATACTTGGACCTGGCTTGTCGGAAGAAACACTTCAGTCTAAAATTGCAAAATTTGTATTGGATCATGTAGGCGGTCCCATGGTAGTGGATGCCGATGGACTAAACTATATTTCTAAACATAAAAACCTTTTGAAACGACCTCATATGGAAATGGTATTGACTCCTCATTTAGGAGAAATGAGTCGTTTGATTGATGAGCCGGTTTCTTATATCAAGGAAAACAAACTATCTGTTTCCGAAGAGTTTTCTATTTACAACAATGTGGTACTTGCTCTAAAGGATGCAGTAACTATTACAGCAAGGCCTTATTTACAGAGCTTTATAAACATGTCAGGAAATAATGGAATGGCAACGGCAGGAAGTGGAGATGTATTGTCAGGAATGATTGGTGGACTCATGGCTCTTGGCATGAAGGGAGAAGATGCGGCACCTCTTGGAGTTTATCTCCATGGCTTATGCGGAGATGCTGCTGCAATAAAAAAAGGAAAAGCCTCCCTTATGGCTTCCGATATTTTAGAAGAGATTCCTTTTCTACTGAAGGAATTTGTATTATAATTGTGGGTAATCTAAAAATTTAGTGTGAGGATACAGAATTATGAAATATAATCGTGTTTACGCCAAGGTGGATTTGGATAATGTACTTTGGAATGTGAAACGCATGAAAGAACGATTAAAAGACGAAACAAAAATTGTAGCTGTAATTAAGGCAGATGGCTATGGACATGGATGTGTACCCATTGCAGTTACACTAGAAGATGAAGATGATATTTGGGGGTTTGCTGTTGCAACTGCAGAAGAGGCAGTGGAACTTCGCAATGCTTCCATAAAAAAACCGATTTTAATTTTAGGATATTCTTTTGAGGATTCCTATGAAGAACTTGTTAAAAATGATGTTTGTCCTACCATATTTACCTATGATATGGCAAAAAAATACTCCGATTGTGGAGTGAAACTAAATAAGTATGTAAAATGTCATATTAAGATTGATACGGGCATGAGCCGTATCGGTTATCAGGTGTGCAAAGAGTCAGTTGATGAAATCAAAAAAATAGCTGCTTTGCCAAACATTTTGATGGATGGAATCTTTACTCATTTTGCAAGATCCGATGAAAAGGATAAACATTCTACGGATGAGCAGTTTGAGAAGTTTATGTCTATGGTGGATGCCTTAGAAAAAGAAGGTGTGACATTTAAGAATCGCCATTGCGCCAACTCTGCAGCCATCTTGGAATACCCAAAGGCCAGTTTGGATTTAGCCAGAGCCGGGATTATTCTCTATGGACTTTGGCCTTCCGATGAAGTGGTTCGAGATATCGATTTAAAACCTGCTTTATCTTTATATTCCCATGTTGTTCATATTAAAACCTTAGAAAAAGGTCGATGCATCAGTTATGGTGGAACCGTTACTTTGGAAAAAGATACGGTTGTAGCTACTATTCCTGTGGGATATGCTGACGGATATTGTAGAGGTTTATCATCAAAGGGATATGTTTTGATCCGTGGGAAAAAAGCCCCTATTTTAGGCCGAGTATGCATGGATCAGTTCATGGTAGATGTATCAGATATTGAAGGCGTAAGCGTACTAGATCAAGTGGTTCTTGTTGGAAAGGATGGTAAGGAAGAGATTACCTTAGAAGAACTTGGAGAGTTGTCTGGCAGATTCAATTACGAATTTGCGTGCGATTTGGGAATGCGTATTCCACGCTTGTATTATAGAAACGGAGAATTAGTGGAAATCAAAGGCTATCAGTCCTTTGATCAAATGTAAATCGGAGGAAGATTATGTTGCCTGGGATATGCGGCTTAGTAATAGTGATTGTGTTTGCACTTCAGATTATTTCAAGTCTGTTTTATTTTACTGTGGACGAATTAAACGATACAGATTTTTCTGAAGATGATGAAAATAAGACTTACTATGATTACTACACAGATGATTATTTTAAAGTTAAAGGTACTTTTTTATCCGTAGTAATCACAGGGGTGTTTGCATCAGGCCTTTCTGTTTATTTTATATGGAAATTTATTGAGTCCCACATTGTAGCAAGTCATATGCATTACTTGTTATTGTATTGTCTATTTGTAGGAGTTCTTTATATTTTATATTTAGGGGTGGGAATTTTTGTCCCGTATCACCTGTCATCAAAAGACGCCAAAAAAGTTTTTTTAAAATTAAAGAAATGGTATTGGGGAATTGAGACTGTATTTTCTCCTATGAGAGTAATTGCAAATGGTATTTCCATACCGGTTTCCATTCTTTTTGGTGTGGATCCCAGAAAAGAAATTGATGATGTTACAGAAGAAGATGTTATCGATTTGATCAATGAAGGTCATGAACAGGGAGTGTTTAAGGCTTCCGAAGCTACTATGATTCAAAACATTTTTGAATTTGATGATAAAATAGCAAGAGACATTATGATCAATCGTAAAAACGTCTGCGCCTTAGATGGAGATGGCACCTTAAAGGATGCCATTCGTTTCTTCAATGATAACCATTATTCAAGAATTCCTGTCTATATTGAGGATTTAGATCATATTATTGGAATTATCCATATGAAGGAGATATTAAAATACTCCTCCAGAACAGATTTGTATAATCGAAAGATTCGGGATTTAGCAGATATTATGTATACTCCTGAATTTGTCCCCGAGACCCATGGAATTCATACGCTGTTTACCCAGATGCAGTTGTCTAAGAGTCATTTGATTGTAGTAGTAGACGAATATGGTCAGATGTCAGGGATTGTCTCAATGGAAGATATCCTAGAGGAAATCGTGGGTAATATCGAAGATGAACATGATGTAGAAGATGAAAGCGTACTTGAATTACCAAAGGACGAGTACTTAATGCATGGTTCTACGGATATGGATGAGGTTATGGAAAAACTAAACCTTTCCATAGACGACTGTGAGTTTGAAACCTTAAACGGTTTTTTGACCAACTTATTGGGAGAAGTCCCAAAGGATGGCGAAAAATATGAGATTTCATACGAAAACTATTTATTCCATGTCTTAGGCGTGGAGAATAAAATCGTGACAGATGTTCGAGTTTGCCCTCTGGAAGAGGGAAGTTGTCTTGAACAAGATGTCTAAAAATGATAGAATTTTAAAAGAGAAAGATGAAGGAGATTAAAAAATGTCAGGACATTCAAAGTTTGCCAATATTAAGCATAAGAAAGAGAAAAACGATGCGGCAAAAGGAAAGATTTTTACCATTATAGGAAGAGAAATTGCAGTAGCAGTTAAAGAAGGTGGTCCAGATCCAGAAAATAACAGTCGTCTTCGCGATGTAATTGCAAAGGCAAAATCCAATAACATGCCAAACGATACCATTGAAAGAGGTATCAAAAAGGCTGCAGGTGATATGGGTTCTGTTAATTACGAATCTGTTACCTATGAAGGATATGGTCCTAGCGGAACTGCTATTATTGTTAAGGCACTTACAGATAATAAAAACCGTACAGCAGCCAATGTTAGAAACTGCTTTACAAAAGGTCACGGCAGCATTGGTACACAGGGCTGTGTATCTTACATGTTCGATGAAAAGGGACAGATTATCGTTGCAAAAGAAGATTGTGATTTGGATGCAGACGATTTAATGATGATGGCTTTAGATGCTGGAGCAGAAGACTTTAATGAAGAAGAAGACAGCTTCGAGATCTTGACTGCACCAGAAGATTTTTCAGCTGTTCGTGAAGCATTAGAAAAAGAGAATATCAAGATGGCTGATGCGGAAGTTACTATGCTTCCTCAGACTTATGTAACTCTTGATGATGAAGAAGATATCACTTGCATCAATCGTATTCTTGACTTATTAGATGAAGACGATGATGTTCAGGAAGTATTCCATAATTGGGATGAATAATTTAGTTTAATGGAGAAGGGGATAATGAGAAAGATTCTATTTGCAGCCAGTGAGTGTGTTCCATTTGTTAAAACCGGTGGATTAGCCGACGTCGTTGGAGCACTTCCCAAAGAATTCTTTAAAGAGGATTGGGATATTCGTGTAGTAATGCCAAATTATACATGCATACCACCAGAGTATCGTGATAATTTTAGATTTGTAACCAGTTTTAATTTAGGCATGGGCCCGTTTATAGGTGAAAAGTACTGTGGAGTTATGGAGTACGAATACCAGGGCATTACCTATTACTTTATTGATAATCTAGAGTATTTTGAATGCTTTTATCCATACGGTGATATGCGCTACGATATGGAGAAGTTCACATATTTTGATAAGGCTGTTTTATCCATGCTTCCGCTGGTAAATTTCCAACCGGATTTGATTCACTGTCATGATTGGCAGACAGGCTTAATCCCTGTTTATTTAAAAACTGAGTTTCAGGCAAATCCGTTCTTCTGGAATATGAAGAGTATTATGACTATTCACAACCTTAAATTCCAGGGCGTATGGGATGTAAAGACCTTACAGGGATTGTCAGGATTGCCAATGGAGTTGTTTACTCCGGATAAGCTTGAATACAATAAGACCGGTAATATGCTTAAAGGCGGATTGGTTTATGCAGACTACATTACCACCGTTAGTGGTACTTACGCAGATGAAATTCAGACTCCATACTATGGAGAGGGCTTAGATGGATTGTTAGGATCTCGTCACTTTGATATGCAGGGTATTATCAATGGAATAGATTATGAATCATATAACCCGGCTACGGATCCAAAGCTCTATAAGAACTACGATTTAGCTTCCTTTAGAAAGAACAAAAAAATCAATAAAGAACGTCTTCAGGAAGATTTGGATTTGTGTATCGATCCAAAGAAGTATATGATTGGTCTGGTTTCTAGATTGACAGATCAAAAGGGACTGGATTTGATCAATTACTGTATGGAAGGAATTGTGGATGACAATACTCAGTTGGTTGTCATTGGTACCGGTGAAAGCAGATATGAAAATATGTTCCGTCACTATGCTTGGAAGTATCCGGATCGTGTTTCCGCAAATATTTGTTATTCTGATGATTTGGCAAGAAAGTTGTATGCTGCGGCAGATGCTTTCTTAATGCCTTCTAGATTTGAACCATGTGGTTTGACTCAGCTGATTTCATTCCGATATGGAACAGTTCCAATCGTTAGAGAAACAGGCGGTTTAAAGGACACAGTAGTTGCTTATAATGAGTATGAACATACGGGGGACGGATTCTCATTCTGCAATTACAATGGTGATGAGATGTTAAACACCATTAATTATTCAAAGTACATTTACTTTGAAAAGAAAGTTCAATGGAATAAGATGGTGGAGAGAGGAATGCAAAAAGATTATTCCTGGTCCGCTTCAAAGTTCCAATATGAAGGTTTATACAAATATTTAATTGGATTTTAAATCATAAAAAGGGGTTGCTTAGGCAACCTCTTTTTTTTATCGACATCTAGTTGCTAAAAATTGTTAAAGTACAATATTTTGTGTTTTTTCATAATGACTTTTATGGGTATTTATGGTATATTAGTCACGGTAAAGTTTGCTATTTTGGGATGATATGGCCAAACATAAATTTTAGATAAGGAAGAGTATAGATGGCAACCCAAACAAAAGGGAAAAAGAGTAATAATTCAAAAAAGAAAACAACCACAACGAAAAAAACAGCTGGTAAACAGACAGGAAAGAAACAAAGTCCTAGAACAGCTGCGTCAAAAAAGAATGTGGAAGTACAGGCTGCCAATAGTGTAGTTTCATCAGAAGTGATTCTATGGGTGACACTTGGAGCCAGCGTATTATTGTTTTTAGGGGATTTAGGCTTTGGAGGAATTGTAGGCGATACAGTCAGTCGATTTTTCTTTGGCCTTTTTGGTGTACTTTCCTATATTTTCCCCTTTGCACTTATTTATTGTGTTTTCTTTTTGGTATCAAATAAAGAAAACCAGGTTGCAGTGGCAAAGGTAGTGTCTGCTGTATTTTTATTTTTGTTTTTAATTACCTTTGTGGATTTAATGCTTCGAAAAGAAAATGTAATTGCTCCTTCTCTGGCCTATTTATATGGATATGAGAATAAGAGTGGAGGAGGCTTCTTTGGAGGAGCCCTGGCTTTTACTTTGGTTAGAGGATTTGGTTTAGTAGGCGCTTATGTAATCGATGTCATTGGAATGATTATTTCCATTGTGTTGATTACAGAAAAATCAGCGTTTAAATTCCTTGAGAATAAATCAAAACATCAAAAGATTCGCAATGAAATGCGCCGAAAAGAAAAACAAAAACAACGAGAATTACGGCGTCAGGAAATTATGCGGGAAAAGGAAGAGCGGCAAAGAGAGGCTGCTTTAGCCAAAAAGAATGAAGAGAAAAAGCCTCGGGTTCAAATGAAATCAGAGGGAGTTAGTTTTTCTACAAAAATTGAAGAAAAAACCGGTTCTTCTGACGACATGAATGAGCTTAATATTAATATTTACAATGCTTCTTCAGAAGTGGAAGAAGTGAACCGTGTACCACTTACATCCAATACACCTTCGAAATCTACTATTACTCAGGAAGCGGGTTCTAATAACAGCACTTTGGGGAATGCAGATAAAGATGTAACGGAACACTTCGAAGAAGAAAGACCGGTAGAAGCAAAACCTGTGTCAGAGCCAAAGATTCATATGGCAGAACCGGTAGAAATTAAAACCGTAGATGAGACACCGGAGGTTTCTCAAGAAGAAGCTGTCTCTATGAATTCTTCTAATGTGGCATCTCGACCAAGATCTACAAAAGAAACAAGAGCGGAAGCAGAGACAGAGGCAAATAAGGTTTCAGATGAAATCGCCAGCAAAAAAACAGAAGTGAAGAAAGAGTATGTTTTCCCAACTGTGGATTTATTAAATCCTCCAAAGGGTGGCGGTTCTAAGAATACGAGAGAAGTGTTACAGGAAACTGCTACGAAACTGGAAGACACTCTTCGTAACTTTGGCGTAAATGTTACAGTTACAGATGTAAGCTGTGGACCTGCTGTTACAAGATATGAACTACAGCCGGAAACCGGTGTAAAGGTTTCTCGAATTACAAATTTGGCAGATGATATAAAGCTGAATCTTGCAGCTACAGATATTCGTATTGAAGCTCCAATTCCCGGCAAATCTGCTGTTGGTATTGAAGTGCCAAATAAAGAGGCAGTTATGGTTACCATTCGTGAACTTATGGAATCTAGTGAATTCCATAAAGCAAAGTCTAAAATTGCCTTTGCTGCAGGTAGAGATATTGGTGGAAACGTTATTATTTCAGACATTGGTAAAATGCCACACTTATTAATTGCAGGTTCTACGGGATCTGGTAAATCTGTTTGTATTAATACCATCATTATGAGTATCCTATTTAAGGCGTCTCCAGATGAAGTAAAACTCATTATGATTGATCCAAAGGTGGTAGAGTTATCTGTTTATAACGGAATCCCACATCTATTGATTCCTGTTGTTACAGATCCGAAAAAGGCAGCCGGAGCCCTCCATTGGGCAGTTAGTGAAATGACAGATCGTTATCAAAAGTTTGCTGAGGCTGGCGTAAGAGATATGGCTGGCTTTAATGCAAAGATTAAAAATGGTCAAATCACTTTGGCAAATGGAGATAAAACTGAGGCGGAGAAAATGCCTCAGATTGTAGTTATCGTAGATGAGTTGGCAGATCTTATGATGGTTTCTTCCAAAGAAGTGGAAGAGGCAATCTGTCGTTTGGCTCAATTGGCAAGAGCGGCCGGTATTCATTTGATTATTGCAACACAACGTCCATCTGTTAACGTTATTACAGGATTGATTAAGGCCAATATGCCTTCTCGAGTTGCTTTTGCAGTTACATCAGGTGTAGATTCTAGAACCATCCTTGATATGGTAGGAGCAGAAAAACTCCTTGGAAAAGGTGATATGCTTTATTATCCACAAGGATTTACCAAGCCTCTTCGTGTACAGGGTGCCTTTGTTTCTGATGGTGAGGTATCGAAGGTTGTTTCATTTATAAAAGATCATATGGGTGAGTCTACTTACGATGATTCCATTCAAAGTAAGATTGATTCTTCTGCCAGTTCGGATTCGCCAAGCTCTGCTTTTTCAAATGATGGAGATGGTGATGATAAAGATACTTATTTTGCTGATGCAGCAAGGCTGATTATCGAAAAGGAAAAAGGTTCTATCGGTATGTTACAGCGTAATTTTAAAATTGGATTTAATAGAGCTGCTCGTATTATGGATCAGTTGGAAGATGCTGGAATTGTTGGTCCAGAGGAGGGTACAAAACCAAGAAAGGTTTTGGTTACTTTGGATCAGTTAAATGATATGGTTTCAGGTATGTAATTGTAGTAAGTGAAAAAAGGAGACAGACATCATGAAAAGTGATATCGAAATCGCACAGGAAGCGGTAATGCTTCCAATCACGGAAGTGGCAAAGACCATTGGTATTGAGGCAGATGATTTGGAATTGTACGGAAAGTACAAAGCGAAATTATCCCAGGAATTAATGGATAAGACCAAGAACAACAAAGATGGTAAGTTAGTCTTGGTAACAGCTATTAATCCAACCCCAGCAGGAGAAGGTAAAACAACAACTTCCGTTGGCTTGGGACAGGCTTTTGGGAAGATGAATAAAAAAGCCATTTTAGCTTTGCGTGAGCCTTCTTTAGGACCTTGTTTTGGTATTAAAGGTGGAGCTGCAGGTGGTGGATATGCACAGGTTGTACCTATGGAAGATTTAAATCTTCATTTTACCGGTGATTTTCATGCAATCACTTCAGCAAACAACTTATTGGCTGCACTTTTAGATAACCACATTCAACAGGGCAATGAACTTGGTATTGATCCAAGACAGGTAGTTTGGAAACGTTGCGAAGATATGAATGATCGTGCTCTTCGAAACGTGGTAGTTGGACTTGGAGCAAAAGCAGATGGAATGGTTCGTGAAGATCATTTCGTTATTACAGTTGCATCTGAAATCATGGCAATTTTCTGCCTGGCAACTGATTTAGATGATTTAAGAGAACGTCTTGGAAAGATTATTGTAGCTTACAACTTCAAGGGTGAACCTGTTACGGCAAAGGATTTACAGGCAGTGGGAGCTATGATGGCACTGTTAAAGGATGCATTCGCACCTAACCTGATTCAAACCTTAGAGCATACACCTGCATTGATTCATGGTGGTCCTTTCGCAAATATTGCTCATGGATGTAACTCTGTGCGTGCTACAAAAGCTGCAATGAAATTAGCTGATATCGTCGTAACAGAAGCTGGATTTGGTGCTGATTTAGGAGCGGAAAAGTTCTTTGATATTAAGTGCCGTATGTCAGGTCTTACTCCGGATGCTGTTGTACTTGTAGCTACAATCCGTGCACTAAAATACAATGGTGGAGTACCAAAGGATCAGTTGTCTGATGAAAATTTAGATGCTTTAAAGAAGGGCATTGTAAATCTTGAAAAGCATATTGAAAACTTACAAAAATACAATGTACCGATTGTTGTTACATTAAATTCCTTTGTGACAGATTCTGAGGCAGAAACGGATTTTGTTCGTACATTCTGTGAAGAAAGAGGATGTGAATTTGCTCTTTCTGAAGTTTGGGAAAAAGGTGGAGAAGGCGGAATAGCCTTAGCTGAAAAAGTCCTTGATGTTTTGGAAAACAAGGAATCACACTTTAAGCCATTATACGAAGACTCACTGAGCTTAAAGGAAAAGATAGAGTGTGTAGCAAAAGAAATCTATGGAGCAGATGGAGTGGAATAT
This sequence comes from Lachnospiraceae bacterium, assembly GCA_024692825.1. Taxonomy (GTDB): domain Bacteria; phylum Bacillota; class Clostridia; order Lachnospirales; family Lachnospiraceae; genus JAILEN01. The sequence continues at coordinate 32,194 of JAILMB010000050.1, forward strand.
TCACCTGCTGCCCTTAGAAGCTTAGATAAATTAGAATCTCTTGGTATGGGAAATTGTCCAGTATGTATGGCAAAAACGCAGTATTCACTTTCAGATGATGCCAAGAAATTAGGAAGACCTGAGGGATTTCATGTTTCTGTTCGTGAAGTATATCCTTCAGCAGGAGCAGGATTTGTGGTTTGTGTCTTAGGTTCTATTATGACCATGCCTGGACTTCCAAAGTCACCTGCTGCCCATCGAATTGATGTGAATTCAGAGGGAGTTATTACTGGATTGTTTTAATTAGTTTTAGGAGAGAAGTGTATGAAATGTCCTTTTTGCAATAGTGAAATTGAAGAGGGAAGTTTGTATTGCAACCATTGCGGAAGTCCCATGCAAGTGGTGCCGGATTATAACGTCCTTGAGGATGATGTACTTCCGTCTATGTTGGACAGTACAAAAAAGAAACCGGTTAATCCAGAAGAGAAAAAAGAAATCGAAAAACACCTTAATAAGCGATGGATTATCATTGTTTCCATTTTATTAACTGCTATTTTAGGTGGTTTTATAGGGACTTTTATTTATACCCATTCCTTTTCTTATTACTGTAAAAAGGCAGAAACTTCTTACATACAAGAGGATTATACAATGGCCATTTCACTCTATGGGAATGCTCTAAAACAAAGGGAAACTGTTGAGGTCTATATAGGCCTTGGAAAAGCACAACAGGCCTTAGAGTATTACGATGAGGCGGAGCATTCCTATTTGAAGGCCTATGAACTAAATAATAAAAACGAAGAAGTGATTTTGTTATTGTCCCTTCTCTATGAAGAGACAAATGACTATGAGGCTATGGAAGAGTTACTCTCCATGGATTTAACAAGCCAACAGCTTGAAATTGTAAATGAATATGCAATTTCAGGGCCAAAGTTTTCTCTGAAAAGTGGCACCTATACAGATGATATTGAAATTGCTATTACGGGAAAGAAAGGGTATGAGATTTATTACACCCTAGATGGAACGGAACCATCTTCTCACAATGGGGTGTTATATGAAGAACCGATTACCATTTCAAAACAGGGAACGACCATTGTCAGTGCTGTTTGCGTAAATGAAAATGGAAAATATGGAGTTGTGTCAAAAGAAACCTATGAAATAACATATGTAGCTCCAAGCGCTCCTGCTCTTAGTCCTACAGGAGGACGTCTTACAAAGGAGACCTATGTTACCATTTCTTGCGATGTGGAAGATGGAGACATTTACTACACTTGGGATGGAACGGTTCCTACCACCAATTCCTCTCGATATACAGGACCGATTTTGGTACCAGAAGGAAACAATGTTTTATCTGTTATTGTAATTGATAAACATGGAATGACTTCAAAAGTTGTGAAAGGAAATTATATTTATTATCCGTAATGAAAACTACCATTGTTTGTGTTGGAAAAATAAAAGAAAAGTTTTATAGAGATGGAATTGCAGAGTATTCCAAACGACTTTCTAAATATACGACCTTAAATATTGTTGAAGTGTCAGATGAAAAGACAAAGGAAAATCTCACAGACAATGAAAAGGATAAGATACTAGAAACGGAAGGAGAGAGGATTCTATCTAAGATTCCTGAATCTTCTTTTGTCATTACGCTGGATATAAAAGGCAAAAAATACGATTCCGTTGAATTCTCAAATTTTATAGAGAGTCAAATGAATCAGGGAAACAGTCATTTGGTTTTTGTAATCGGAGGCTCTCTTGGGTTATCCAAAGATGTAAAACAAAGGGCAAATGCGTCTATCAGCTTTTCCGATATGACTTTTCCACATCAACTTATGAGGGTGATTTTACTAGAACAGATTTATCGTGGATTTCGAATTATGAGAAATGAACCTTATCATAAATAGCAGGGGAGAAACGCTATGTATCGAATGTATGATTTAATAGAAAAGAAAAAGAACAACGAAGAACTCTCAAAAGAAGAGTTGCGTTTTATTGTAGAGGGATTTACGAATGGTTCTATCCCGGACTATCAAATGTCAGCTTTTTTAATGGCAGTCTATTTTCAAGGAATGACAAAGCAGGAAACCTTTGAATTTACAATGGCCATGAAAGAATCCGGGGATGAGTTGGATCTATCTCAGATTTCCGGTGTGAAAGTTGACAAACACTCTACTGGTGGCGTGGGAGATAAAACCACTTTAGTGTTGGCCCCTATGATTGCTGCACTAAAGGTTCCTGTTGCAAAGATGTCTGGAAGAGGATTAGGTCATACAGGTGGTACCATTGATAAGTTAGAAGCCTTTCCGGAATTTATGACATCTCTATCAGAAGAGAAATTTATTACAAATGTAAATACCTATAAAATCGCTGTAGCAGGTCAAACAAAAAATCTGGCTCCGGCAGATAAAAAAATATATGCCTTAAGGGATGCCACAGCCTGTGTCAATTCCATTCCTTTGATTGCCAGTTCCATTATGAGTAAAAAATTGGCTTCTGGCGCTGATGGAATTTGCTTAGATGTCAAAGTCGGAAGTGGTGCCTTTATGAAAACCATTGAAGAGGCATCTCTTCTTGCAAACACCATGTTGGATATTGGGAAAGGGGCAGATAAACAGATTGTTTGTGTCCTTACTAATATGGATGAACCTTTGGGAAATGCAGTTGGAAATACCCTGGAGGTAATGGAAGCCATTGATGCATTACAGGGGAATGGACCAAAGGATTTAATGGAAGTGGTTTATACTCTAGGTAGTCAAATGCTACTTATGGCAAATGCCGCAGATAACGAAGAAAAAGCAAGGACATTATTGGAATCTACCATATCAGATGGCTCTGCATTCCAAACCTTTTGCAAGTTTGTGGAAATTCAGGGTGGAAATCCAAAAGATTGCCTCCATATGAAGGATCTTTTAGATGTCAGCTACACAGAAGAAGTATACTTAGATTCGGATGGCTTTGTATCCTCCATTGATGCACAAAAAATCGGACACGCCTCCATGCTTATGGGCGGTGGAAGAGCAAATAAGGAAGATGTAATTGATTTAAGCGTAGGTGTTGTGCTTCATAAAAAAGTTGGAGATAGAATTTGTAAGGGAGACTCTATTGCAAGGGTTTATGGAAATGACAAAGACCGTTTAATGGCAGCTATAAATGAAGTAAAAGAAGCTTATTGCCTCACAAAGGATGAGGTAAAACCAAATAAAATGATACTAAATATAATGAAGTAGGGGAACTGTATTGGAAAAAGAGATTTTAATGAATATTCCGGCTGAGCATTTGGAAAATTTGTTTGGCCAATTTGATCACAATATTAAAATTCTGGAAAATGGCTTAGGTGTTTCCACTGTAAATCGTGGTGATTCCGTGAAAATCATGGGTGAAGAAACAGCGGTAGAGGCTGCAAAAAATGTCATAAATGAATTGATTCAATTATCCAAAAGAGGAAATACCATTTCAGAACAAAATGTTCGTTATGCCATGTCTGTTAAAGAAAATTTAGGGAACCATCCTTTAGTGAAGATGGATGAGGATTTAATCTGTCATACTATTTCAGGAAAACCAGTAAAGCCTAAGACCTTAGGACAGAAAAAATATGTAGATGCCATTCGAAATAAGATGATTGTCTTTGGCATGGGTCCGGCAGGAACAGGAAAGACTTATCTTGCAATGGCAATGGCAATTACTGCATTTCAGGCAGGTGAAGTCAGTCGTATTATTTTAACAAGACCAGCCATTGAAGCTGGGGAAAAGTTAGGATTTCTTCCGGGAGACTTACAAAGCAAGGTAGATCCTTACCTAAGACCTTTATATGATGCACTGTATCAAATTATGGGAGCGGAAAGTTTCCAAAGAAATATGGAAAAGGGCCTTATTGAAGTGGCTCCTCTTGCCTATATGAGAGGTCGAACCTTAGATAATGCTTTTATTATTTTGGATGAAGCACAAAATACCACACCGGCCCAAATGAAGATGTTTTTAACCCGTATAGGTTTTGGGTCTAAGGCAGTGATTACCGGTGATGCGACACAAAAGGATTTGCCTGGGGGAAGCGTATCGGGATTAGATGTTGCATTAAAAGTATTAGCGAAGGTAGAGGACATTGGTATTTGTAAATTGACAGGAGATGATGTAGTAAGACATCCTTTAGTACAAAAGATTGTAAATGCCTATGAAAGCTATGAAAAGAATCAAAATAAAGGACGCAAAAAGAAATGAATCTAGAAGAGAAAAAAATACCCCCAAAGAGATTCCTTTATCTTTTAGGAATGTTTTGGACCTCTGTTATCTGTGTCTTTATTTTGGCCTATGGAAAGAAACTATTATTAGATCAGGCTCTTTGTCTTGTAACCTTGTTTAGTGCTTATTGGGTAGTAACCATTATTTCCATTATGCACCAGAGGCAGATTGGAAAATTTACTTATAACGGAACCACGTATCGAAACCTGTTTATGGTTTCTTTAATCAGTTGGATTTTGATTATTGTAACATCTTATTTACCGGATTATTTCGGACCCATTTTATTAATAGGATTTTTATTTGTTTCCGTATGCGAAAGCAGCTTATCCTTAGCTTCCTGCATTTTTATGGATTTGCTTTTTTGCTTTATAACAGGAAAGAATAGTTATGTCTTGTATTGCTATTGCATTCTTTCTATTTTTGGAATCTTGTTTGCCTATTATTTAAAAGAACAAAAGCATGAAAAACGTATTATAAATTACTTTTTAATAGGATTGATTCAATTTGTAATACCTTGTATTTTTTATGATTTTTCCTACGGTAAGCTTGAGTTAAGTGCTATATTACAGTTTGTGGGACTTGCAGTTATTTATACCGTTATTATATACTTTGGTTTTGGGCTTCTTGTTTCTATGGATGAAAAAGAAGAAACAGTAGCTTATGAAACTTTTACGGATGATGATTTTTCACTGTTACAGGATTTGAAGATGTTTTCCCAGGGAGAATATCTTCATGCAAAAAAAGTTTCCAAATTAGCAGGGGACTGCGCAAAGGAAATAGATGCAAATGAACTTTTATGCAGTTGCGCAGGATTGTACTACCACATCGGAATCTTAGATGGAGAGCCAATTATAGACAATGGAATTTCCATTGCTCAAAACAGATGCCTTCCCTATCCTGTGGTAAAAATCATTAGCGAGTATGGTGGAATTTTAAATAAGCCTACTTCTCCAGAATCTGCCATAGTTCAGATTGTAGATTCTTTGGTATCAAAGGTAGAAGCCATTGGAGATACCATGGAGAGTTCCTGGAATCAGGAAATGCTTATTTATCAAACCTTTAATGAGTTTTCCAACGCAGGAATGTATGATGAATCAGGTCTAACCATGAATCAGTTTTTAAAAATTCGTGATTGCCTCATTATAAAGGAGAATTTGCTATGACAATTGAAATTAGTGAAGAGGTATCAACATCATTTGATTTTGACATTGAAGAGATTGCTGCAAAGGTCATCAATGGAGTGTTAGATATAGAAAAATTTCCCTATGAAGCTTACGTTTCCTTAACTTTAGTTTCCGAAGAAGATATTAAAGAGATTAATCGAACCCAAAGGGATATGGACAAGGTAACGGATGTGTTGTCTTTTCCTATGATTCCATGGACGTCAGCTGTAAATTACGAGGAATTGGATTCCTACAGTGATGTGTTTCATCCTGAAACAGGAGAAGCAATGCTTGGGGACATTGTTTTATGTGTTCCTAGAGTGATCAGCCAGGCAATGGAATATGGCCATTCGAATAAACGGGAATATGCTTTTTTGATTGCCCATAGTATGTTACATTTATTAGGTTATGATCATGAAGATGAAAATGAACGTCTTGAAATGGAAGAACGTCAAAGAGAAATTTTAGAATATATTGGTATTACAAGGGAGGACTAATACAAATGAAACTAGGTAAATTTAATTTATCAAAAAAACAACTTGGAATCATCATTGCTGCAATTGCAGTTATCGTTGTTCTTATTATTGTGATTGTTTCTGTTACAGGAAAGAAGAGCAATAATGATCCAAAGGAAACAGCTGCTTCAGTTACAGAAGAGGAAGAAGTTGTGGATACCGGATTTACAAGTAAGTTAACCGGTGAAGATATGGCAGAGGAAATTGCAAACAACAGACCAATTGCTGTAATGATAGAAAATACAGTAGATGCAATTCCTCAATATGGACTTAATTCTGCTGGTGTTGTTTATGAATGTCCAGTAGAAGGTGGATTAACAAGATTAATGGCAATCTTTGATAATTACTATGACTTAGAGCAGATTGGTAATGTTCGAAGCTGCCGTCCTTACTATGTATATTTCGCTAGAGAATTTGATGCTGTTTATGTTCATGTTGGCCAGAGTATTCATGGTGAAGTACTTTTAGCAACAGGAATTGTCGATGACTTAAATGCGTTAAAAGGTGCTGCAGCAAATATTACCTTCTTTAGAACATCTGAAAAGAAGGCACCTCATAACTGCTACGTATCTGCAGAGTCAGTTCTTGCCGGAATTGAAGCAGAAGGATATCGTACAACTTACGAAGATGGTTATACCGGTCATTATCAGTTTGCATCGAAGGATGCTCCTGAGACATTAGAAAGCGGAAGTGATTGTGCAGTTGTTTGCCCTTACTTCTTTAACAATGAACCTTACTTTATTTACAATGAGGAAACAGGTCTTTATGATCGTTATCAGTATGGAAAAGCTCAAACTGACGCTGTTGACGGAGAACAGATTTCCGTTAAGAATATTTTGTTCCAGACTTCTGCAACAGAGACCTCTCTCTTAGAAGAAACTCAGTACTTAAATATTCCTCTTGTTGGAAGTGGAGCAGGAAAGTACTTCACAAATGGAAAGATGATCGACGTTACATGGACAAAAGATTCTGATACTTCAGTTACCCATTATTATGATGCGTCAGGAAATGAAATCCAGTTAAACATCGGAAATACATGGGTTTGCTTAATCCAGTCTGAGTATATGGACAAGAATGAATACTATGCAACTGAGGAAGAATTTAACAACCGTTAGATAGAATAACTATGAGTAACAATAAAAATAACAACACAAATTTTTTGGTTCAAGGATCTATACTTGCAATCGCATCGATTATTAGCCGTATTGTGGGACTTTTATACAGAGTCCCACTTACGGATATTATTGGTAAGACAGGAAATAATTATTACGGAACTGCTTTTGAAGTTTATAGTATTATTTTAATTATTTCCTCATATAGTTTGCCGTTAGCTGTTTCAAAGCTAGTTGCGACCCGTATGGAAGCTGGACAGGTAAAAAATACCATGCGTGTGTTAAAGGGGGCATTACTATTTGCAACATTTAGTGGTGGCCTGTTTATGGCAATTGTATTTTTTGGAGCTGACTTTTTTACGGGAATATTGCAAACTCCTTTAGCAAGTATTGCCTTGAGAGTTTTAGCGCCGGTTATTTTAATTGTTGCTGTTTTAGGTGTTTTCAGAGGGTTTTTCCAGGGCCTTCAAACTACCATGCCAAGTGCCATTTCACAGATTATTGAGCAGATTATAAATGCAGTAGTATCAGTTGTTGCTGCTTATTTTCTTTTCGGATATGGAATGCGTATTGGCGGGGTATTAGGAGATTCCGAGGAATATGCTGCTGCCTATGGTGCGGCAGGTGGTACCCTTGGTACGGCAATAGGAGCATTAAGTGCTTTATTATTTATTCTCTTTATTTATTTTGTCTTTTACAAAAGATTTAAACGTAGAGTCATAAGGGATCATAAGCCCTATAAAGAATCCTATAAAACTATTTTTAAGATTCTTATTATGACTATTATTCCTGTGCTTTTAAGTACCACACTTTACAATATCAGTTCTATTTTAGATCAGGGTATATTTAAAAATATTGTAACCTTACAAGGCTATGACAAGAAGCTGATTTCTGAGTGGTGGGGCGTTTATACAGGACAGTATAAGGTTTTGATAAATGTACCGATTTCCATAGCCAGTGCCCTAGCAGCATCTTCGGTACCAACCCTTGCAGCTGCTTATCAAAGACAGGATCGCAAACAGATGCGAAGTCAGATTCACAGTGCTACTAGATTTATTATGATTATTGCCTTTCCTTGTACTATAGGGATGGCTGTTTTAGGTGGTCCTATTATGATGTTTTTATTTAACGATAGTGATCCTACCTCTGCAAAGATGATGACCTATGGTGCCATTGCAATTTTATTCTACTCCTTGTCTACCTTATCAAATGGGTTGTTACAGGGAATTAATCGATTGAAGATTCCGGTACAAAATGCGGCCATTGCTCTTGTATTACAGGCAATCTTTTTAATTATTGCCTTAGAGGGATTTGATTTAAATGTATTTGCGGTGGTCTATGCAAATGCGTTCTATGCATTTTGCATGTGCGTCTTAAACCATATTGCAGTGGTTCGATATAGTGGAGTTCGTCAGAATATTCAAACTACCTATATTTTACCTTTTGTATCCTCTGTAATTATGGGAGTCATTGTTTTCCTGGTATACCAGGGTATCCATTTTGTCACCCACAGCAATTCTATCGCTTGTGTGGTAGGTATTGTAGCCGGTGGATGTGCATATTTTATTATTATGCTTTTGGTAAAAGGAATCGGAAGAAAAGAACTTGCTCGTCTTCCTAAGGGAGATGTGTTGATTCATATTGCAGAAAGTTTACACCTGCTTTCATAAAGGAGAACGCTATGAGTTATGATGTGCTTGTAATCGGAGGAGGAGCCTCTGGCATGATGGCAGCCATAGCTGCAAAGAAAAGTGGAGCAAAGGTTGGGATTCTTGAAAAGAATCCTCTCCTTGGAAAGAAGATTTTAGCTACCGGAAATGGTAGATGTAATTTTACCAATGAGTTTCAAGATGAGTCCTGTTACCGCAGTGGAAATCCCATACTTTCCAAAGAAGTATTAGAAGGATTCAATGTGGAACTTACCTTAATGGAGTTTTCAAAGATTGGCATTTTGGCGAAGTCGAAGGATGGATATTACTATCCTAGAAGCAATCAGGCTGTTAGTGTACGTCATTGCTTTGAAAAAGCCATTCTTTCAAATGATATTGATTTTTTCCCAAATTCTGATGTGGTAAAAATCCAAACAAAAGAAGATGGATTTCTTATTGAGACAAAAGAAACATCCTATGAAGGAAAGAAACTGATTCTTTGTACCGGTGGAAAAGCTTCTCCCAAAAGTGGTAGTGATGGAAGTGGATACAAATTTGCAAAAGGCATGGGACATCATATTATAAAACCTCTACCGGCTCTGGTTCAGCTTCATTGTAAGGAGAACTATTTTAAAAAATTAAAAGGGATTCGTTCCACAGGAAAGGTTTCTTTGCAAATTGATGGGGAAAAGGTGGCGTTTGACACAGGAGAGATTCAATTTACAAAAGACGGTATTTCAGGAATTCCTGTATTTAATATTTCGCGATATGCAGTAAGAGCACTAGATCAAAAGAAGGATGTGGTTTGTTCCATAGACTTATTCCCGGATTTTACCTATGATGTGCTTTGTTCTCATTTAAGAAATCAGCTTATTTATCGAAGTTATCCTGTTACCATCTTAGATGGAATGATGGGAATGCTAAACGATCAGTTGATTCCGGTTCTTTTAAAGATTATGGGATTAAATGCCCTTGATTCTACAACGGTATTAGATGAACAGATGATTTTAGATATGGCATCCTTTTTAAAGGATTGGCAGGTTGTAATTGTTGGAAATCATGACTTTGAGTTTGCTCAGGTAACCAGTGGCGGAATCGACTTAAATGAAGTGAATCCCACAATGGAGTCGAAACTTCAAAAGGGATTATTCTTTGCCGGAGAAGTATTGGATTTAGATGGTATTTGCGGAGGCTATAATCTGCAGTGGGCTTGGTCAAGTGGGTATATTGCAGGAAAAAACGCAGCGGAGCATTAAGATAGATGATAATTCTAAAACAGTTTAAGGTGCCGGTTACAAAGACACCCGAAGAAACATTAAGAGAAAAGATCATAAAAGAATTTAAGATTTCTAAAGAGGACCTAGAGACTGTAGAGATTCTTCGCCAGTCTGTAGATGCAAGAAAAAAGTCTAATTTATTTTATGTATACAATGTTTCCGTACAACTGAAAAACAACGAAGATAAAATTTTAAAGAGAAAGTATAAGTTTAGCGTAGAGCCTTATTGCCCTACGCCTTATTCTGTTTCTGCAGCTTCTCAAAAGAACAAAGGGAATATTGTAGTGATTGGAGCCGGTCCTGCCGGCTTGTTTGCTGCTTATTACTTAGCACTTTCCGGCTTAAAACCGATTCTATTGGAACGTGGAAAAAAGGTGGAAGAGCGTGAAGAGGATGTCTTAAATTTCTGGAAGGAAGGGAAACTGTTACTTTCTTCCAATGTGCAATTCGGTGAAGGAGGAGCGGGAACTTTTTCCGATGGAAAATTAAACACTTTGGTAAAGGATAAAACCGGAAGAAATCGGTTTGTACTAGAAACCTTTGTGAAATTTGGAGCAGATGCATCCATTCTCTACGACTTCAAACCTCATATTGGTACTGATGTTTTAATTACGGTAATTAGAAATTTGAGGAATGAACTACTTTCTTTGGGCTGTGAGATTCGCTTTGAAACAAAGGTTGAGGATTTTATCATTGAAGATCGAACATTAAAAGCTGTCCGATTGAAAAATGAAGAAGAAATCCCTTGTGAGGCCTGTGTATTAGCCATTGGCCACAGTGCCAGAGATACCTTTGCTACCCTTTATCAAAGACAGGTAGATATGAAGGCAAAAGAATTTGCTATAGGTCTTCGCGTAGAGCATAAAAGAGACTTTATAGATGAGCACCAATATGGTCCTTATAAATCCATATTAGGGGCAGCACCTTATAAAGTTGCAACAAAGTTGGAAAATGGACGTGGAGTCTACTCCTTTTGTATGTGCCCGGGAGGATATGTTGTTAATTCCTCTTCTGAAGAAGGCCTTTTAGCCGTAAACGGTATGAGCTATTCTGCCAGAGATGGCAAAAATTCAAATTCTGCCATTGTGGTTTCAGTGGGAAAAAATGAGTTTGATTTAAATGATCCTATGGCAGCGATTGCTTATCAGCGCTCCTTAGAGAAAAAAGCCTATGAATTAGGATCGGGAAAAATACCCCAGCAGTTATACGGAGATTTTCTTTGCAATAGACCTTCTAAAAGCTATGGAAGTTTTTCCTCTATGCATAAAGGAGATGCAGCATTTTGTGACTTGACTCCATTGTTTTCAAAGGATATTAAGGATTCATTTATAGAAGGAATGAATCGATTTGAACAAAAGATTTCTGGATTTTCTAACGAAGAGATCATTCTATCAGGCGTAGAAAGCAGAACCTCATCTCCGGTTCGTATTACAAGAGATGAGAATTTTATATCGAATATTAAAGGCCTTTATCCCTGTGGCGAAGGGGCAGGATACGCAGGAGGAATCACCTCCGCTGCTATGGATGGGTTAAAAATCGGGGAAGAGATTGCTTCCCATTATGAATAGATTAGGATGGAAATTATGGGCGAATATACACCAATGATGCAACAGTATCTGAAAACAAAAGAGGATTACAAAGACTGTATTTTATTTTACAGACTTGGTGATTTTTATGAGATGTTTTTTGACGATGCAAAGATTGTATCAAGAGAACTTGAACTTACACTGACAGGTAAGGCCTGCGGTATGGAAGAGCGTGCTCCCATGTGCGGCGTACCTTTTCATGCAGTAGATAATTATTTGCCAAGACTGGTAAATAAGGGGTATAAGGTTGCAATCTGTGAACAGGTGGAAGATCCAAAGGAAGCTAAAGGAATTGTAAAAAGAGAAGTTATCCGTGTGGTAACACCTGGTACGAACATTGACTCCGCATCCTTAGATGAAACAAAGAATAATTTTATAATGTCTGTCGTATATCAAATTGATCGCTATGGACTTGCTTTCGCAGATGTATCTACAGGAGATTTCTTTTTAACAGAAGTGGACTCTAGTAGAAAACTATTTGATGAATTAAACAAATACCATCCAACGGAACTGATTTGTAATGAAGCCTTTTTTATGAGTGGTATTTCTATTGATGAGCTAAGAAACCACTATCATTTGCTGGTAAGTTCCTTAGATGCCAGCTATTTTGAAGATAACTTTGTAAAAAGCCTTTTGCTTCGTCATTTTAAATGTTCTTCCCTTGAAGCACTTGGAATTGCTGATTTTCCAGCAGGCGTTGTAGCATCAGGTTCTTTACTTCAGTATTTAATGGATACGCAAAAAACAGAGCTTTCTCATATGAATCGTATCATTCCATATGTAAACGGAAATTATATGATGATTGATTCTTCCTCTAGAAGAAATCTAGAGCTGGTAGAAACCATGAGAGAAAAGGAAAAAAGAGGCTCTTTGCTTTGGGTCTTAGATAAGACAAAGACAGCCATGGGAGCAAGAACCCTTCGTTCTTTTATTGAACAGCCACTGATTGTAAAGGATGAAATTGTTAAAAGACAGGAAGGGGTTGCAGAGTTTAATAAACATCTCATTTCAAGAGAAGAACTTCGAGAATACTTAAATCCTGTTTATGATTTAGAGCGACTTATGACTCGTATTTCTTACCAATCCGCAAATCCTAGAGATTTGATTGCCTTCAAAAATTCCATTGGAGTTATTCCGGGAATAAAGGCAGTGCTTTCTGAGTTTAAAAGTGACATTATTACTGGATTAAATGATGAACTTGATCCTTTGACAGATTTATATGCTCTTATTGATGAGGCAATTAAAGAGGATCCTCCTGTCTTAGTTCACGATGGTGGAATCGTAAAAGAAGGATTTAATGAGGAAGTGGATCGGCTGCGAAATGCCAAGACCGAAGGCAAGAGCTGGCTTGCAGAGTTAGAAGCCAAGGAAAAAGAAAAAACGGATATTAAAAATCTTCGCATTAAATATAACAAGGTGTTTGGCTACTACTTAGAAGTTACAAATTCTTATTTGGATAAGGTTCCGGATTACTTTATTCGAAAACAAACGCTAACCAATGCAGAACGTTTTTATACCCCTGAGTTAAAAGAATTGGAAAATACCATTCTTGGAGCGGAAGAGCGATTGACTTCCCTAGAGTATGAACTTTATAAAAATATTTTGGATTCTATTAATTCACAGGTTTCCAGAATTCAAAAAACAGCTCGTGCCATTGCTCATTTAGATGTTTATCTGTCGCTTGCTTATGTAGCGGAAAAGAACCATTATGTTCGACCAAAGATTACAGAAGATGGAGCCATACGTATTGAAGGCGGAAGACATCCGGTAGTTGAAAAAATGATGGACAATGATATGTTCATTAAAAACGATACGATTTTGGATGAAAAGAAGAATCGTGTATCCATAATTACAGGCCCAAATATGGCTGGTAAATCCACCTATATGAGACAGACGGCTTTGATTGTTTTGATGGCCCAAATCGGAAGCTTTGTTCCGGCGGATAAGGCAAGAATCGGTATTGTAGATCGTATTTTTACAAGAGTAGGAGCATCGGATGATTTGGCTTCCGGTCAGTCTACCTTTATGGTGGAAATGAATGAAGTGGCAAACATCCTAAAAAATGCCACCTCCAATTCGCTTTTGATTTTAGATGAAATCGGTCGAGGTACTTCCACCTTTGATGGTCTTTCCATTGCCTGGGCTGTGGTGGAGCATGTTGCCGATACCAAAATCCTAGGTGCAAAAACACTGTTTGCAACTCACTATCATGAATTGACAGAACTGGAAGGAAAATTAGATGGAGTCAACAACTATTGCATTGCTGTAAAAGAAAACGGTGATGATATTGTATTCCTTCGTAAAATTGTTCCTGGTGGCGCAGATAAAAGTTATGGTATTCAGGTGGCAAAGCTTGCAGGAGTACCGGATTCCGTTACGGATCGAGCAAAAGAAATTGTAAATGAATTAATCAAAAATGATATTGCTGACGTGGCAAGAAACATTGCCAATGAAAGCGCAGGTATAAAGACCAAACCTGTCATTAAAACAGATGAAGTGGATTTGAATCAGATGACACTTTTTGATACCGTTTCTGATTCTGATATTATCCATGAAATCTCTGAACTTGATATTAAAAATCTAACTCCGATAGATGCATTGAACTTATTAAATGAACTTCAAAGTAAGGTGAATAATCGATGGTAGAAACAAAGAGTATTGAACTTTTAAATCGGGAAACAATTGATAAGATTGCTGCAGGAGAGGTAGTAGAACGACCGGCCTCTGTTGTAAAAGAATTAGTGGAAAATTCCATTGATGCCCATGCCAGTGCTATTACAGTGGAGATGAAAGACGGAGGCATTACCCTTCTTCGAGTTACAGATAACGGAGATGGAATCCGCCATGATGAAATTCAAAAAGCATTTTTGAGACATTCTACCAGTAAAATACGTAGTGTAGAAGACTTAGATGACATTCGTTCCCTTGGCTTTCGAGGTGAGGCTCTGTCATCAATCTCTGCTGTTTCAAGAGTGGAATTGTTGACGAAGAAAAAGGATGAATTGACAGGCTCTTCCTATCGTATTGAAGGTGGAGAAGAAAAGGAGTTTAGTGAAATGGGAACTCCGGACGGAACGACCTTTTTTGTACGTCAGTTGTTTTACAATACTCCTGCCAGAAAGAAGTTTTTGAAATCCCCTATGACAGAGGGAAACTATGTTTCAGAAGTAGTGGAAAAACTAGCTATTTCTCATCCGGAGGTAGCATTTCGTTTGATTTCCAATGGATCTGAAAAATTCGCAACAGCCGGAAATGGAAATCTAAAAGATGTGATTTATCAGATATATGGACGGGATATTACAAAAGAATTAATAGAAATCTCTGACGAGACTGCACATTTCCACGTTCATGGATATATTGGCTCCCCTTTGATTAATCGTGGAAACAGAGGCTATGAAAGCTTCTTTGTAAATGGTCGCTATGTGAAAAGTCAAACCTTAATGCGTTCGGTAGAAGCGGGGTATGAAGGCTTTTTGATGCAACATCAATATCCCTTTGCAATTTTAAACTTGGATTTTTCTTCTCATGAAGTGGATGTAAATGTTCATCCTACAAAGCAGGAAGTGCGGTTTCAAAATAATGATGTGATTGCTTGTGATTTAAAAGAATTAGTAGCGTTTAAACTAAAATATCGGGAAGATATTTCCACGGTTCCGTTAACGGAAGATGAGTCTTCGGAAAAGGAAGATGTGGCTATTAAAGGAGCAGAGCCTTTTGAAGTGAATCATCTGGCTGATTTTAAGGCACAGATTGAGGAAAACATTCTAAAAGACCAAGAAGAAGACAAGGCCATTGAGATTACAAAAGCATACCAGTCTATATCACTTGATTTAGAAGATAATATAAAGGCTGAAAAAACGGAAATGAAACAACCGACTTATGAAGAAACCATAAGGACGGAAAAAACGAAATTTGTACAGCAGACCTTTTTGTCTGAAGAAAGCGTGAAACAGCATCGTATCATCGGTCAGGTCTTTGATACCTTTTGGATGGTGGAATTTGATGATTGTCTCTACATTATTGACCAACATGCAGCCCACGAAAAAGTTCTCTTTGAACGAACCATGGCAAAGCTTAAGGACAAGGTGATGACATCTCAGCAGATTTCCCCTCCGATTATTGTGTCTTTATCAGATATGGATTATACCCTTTTATTTGAAAATGAAGAAAGTTTCAAAAAAGTAGGTTATGAATTTTCATCCTTTGGAGGAAAGGAAGTTGCACTTACAGCCATTCCTGATAATCTCTATGGAATAGATGCAAAGGAGTTGTTTTTAAATACCATTGCTTCTTTATCTGACCTTGGCAGAAGCTCAAGTTCCGATTTGATTTTGGAAAAAGTGGCATCCATGTCCTGCAAAGCAGCAGTAAAGGGCCATGATCATTTATCGAGACCGGAGATAGAGACCTTGATTACGGATTTGTTATCTCTAGAAAATCCCTATCACTGTCCTCATGGAAGACCAACCATTGTTCGTATGACTCACTATGAGTTAGACAAGAAATTTAAAAGGATATTGTAATGAAAAAACCTCTAGTAATTATAGCTGGTCCTACAGCTACCGGTAAAAGTAAATATTCGGTTCTGTTTTCCAAAAAACACAATGGGGCAGTCATTTCAGCAGATTCCATGCAGGTTTATAAACATATGGATATTGGGTCTGCAAAGATAACAAAAGAAGAGATGCAGGGAATAGATCACTATTTAGTGGATGTGTTAGAACCAAAGGAAGAGTTTCATGTTGCAAGATTTCAAAGTATGGCACAAGAAGCCTTAACAGACATCTATCAAAAGAATGAGCTTCCTGTGGTTTGTGGTGGAACCGGATTTTATATTCAGGCTTTATTATACGGCATTGATTTTTCATCAGGAGAAGAAAATACAGCTCTTCGAGATGAGCTTTTAACCTTTGCAAAAGAAAAAGGCGCCCATGCTCTTTTTGAACGGTTGCGTGAGATCGATCCAAAATCCTGTGAAACTATTCATGAAAACAATGTTAAGCGGGTGATTCGCGCCATTGAATACTTTGAAATGACGAAAACTCCTATATCGAAACACAACGAAGAGGAACGGCAAAAAGAGTCCTTGTATAATTATGTCTTTTTTGTTCTAAATGATGATCGTCAAAAACTCTATGATGGCATAGAAAAGCGAGTAGATCTAATGGTAGAAAACGGCTTATACGAGGAAGTAAAAGCCCTTCGGGATATGGGATATACAAAAGACTATGTTTCCATGCAGGGATTAGGATATAAAGAAGTGTTAGATGCTTTAGATGGAGAGATTTCCTTCGAAGAAGCCATTTATCGTATTAAAAGAGATACGAGACATTTTGCAAAGCGACAGTTGACCTGGTTTAAGAGGGAACGAGATGTCATCTGGATTGACAAAGAAAAGTTCCATTACAATGATGAAGAAATTCTTTCCTTTATGGAAAAGGAATGTGAAAAGAGGAATATTTTATGATAGATAAGTATGAAATGTATGAAGAAATAGGCATTTCGAAAAAGGTTTATGAGTTTGGAGAAAAGGTTTTAAAAGAGCTGGAACCTCGATTTTTGGAGTTTGATAAAGTGGCTGAGTACAATCAGTTGAAAGTACTTCAGGCTATGAGAAAAAACAAGGTAAGTGCAGAATGCCTTCTTGGAACAACAGGATATGGCTACAACGATCTTGGCAGAGAAACTCTAGAGAAGGTTTATGCAGATACCTTTAAGGGAGAGGATGCTTTGGTTCGTCCTCAGATTACCTGTGGAACCCATGCCCTTGCACTGGCTTTAATGTCAAATTTAAGACCGGGAGATGAACTCTTATCACCAGTAGGAAAGCCTTATGACACACTAGAAGAGGTAATTGGTATTCGACCTTCCCAGGGTTCTTTGGCAGAATATGGGGTTTCTTATCGTCAGGTGGATTTACTTTCCGATGGTTCCTTTGATTATGAAAATATTAAAAAGGCCATTAATGAAAAGACGAAATTAGTTACCATTCAACGTTCCAAAGGATATGCCATGCGTCCTTCTTTTTCCGTTGATCAGATTGGAGAGTTGATTCATTTTATCAAAGAGATTAAGCCGGAAGTCTTAGTTATGGTAGACAACTGCTACGGAGAATTTGTAGAGACAAAGGAACCTCTTGAAGTTGGAGCGGATATGATTGTAGGAAGCCTTATTAAAAATCCAGGAGGTGGATTGGCTCCAACAGGAGGTTATATTGTTGGTAAGAAAGAGTGTATTGAAAATGCTGCCCATCGATTGACATCTCCGGGACTTGGAAAAGAAGTAGGCGCTTCCCTTGGTATGAATCAAAGCTTATTCCAGGGATTTTTCATGGCACCAACCGTTACAAATTCAGCATTGAAGTCCTCTGTATTTGCAGCAAATCTATATGAGCGACTGGGATATTTTGTAGTGCCAAATGGCAGTGAATCTCGTCATGATATTATTCAGTCTGTGGAATTGAAATCCGAAGAAGCTTTGATTGCATTTTGCAAAGGAATTCAGGCAGCAGCTCCTGTAGATAGTTATGTAACACCAGAGCCTTGGGATATGCCTGGATATGATGCAAAAGTAATTATGGCAGCAGGAGCATTTGTTCAGGGCTCATCCATTGAACTTTCTGCAGATGGACCTTTAAAAGAGCCTTACGCTGTGTATTTCCAGGGCGGATTAACCTGGTATCACGGAAAAGTTGGAATCCTAATGTCCTTACAAAAACTTTGTGATGCGAACCTTGTTATGGATATTCCGTTATGATAAAATAACTAGGTTAAAAACATAACTAATTCGACATAAACGTCGTTTTTATATCAGAGGAGGAATCATGAGTAACGGTTACGGAATCGATTTGGGTACAGGGAATTTAAAAATCTATTCTCTTGCATCAGGAGAAGTTACAAATCAAAAAAATACCATTGCCATTGTAAACAAAAATGAAATGTATGCCTATGGTGATGATGCATATTCAATGTTTGAAAAGGCACCTGAAACAATTAATGTTTCATTTCCAATTGTAAATGGAGTAATTGCAGATTTTGACAATATGCAAACAATGCTTTTAGAAGTTTTAGAGCATAATGTAAATGCTCGTTTAAAAGGATCAGATATTGTAATTGCAGTTCCTACAGATATTACAGAAGTAGAAAAGAAAGCATTTTACGATATGTTTGCCAAGACTAAAATCAAGGCAAAGAGCATTTCTTTGTGTGAAAAGCCTTTAGCAGACGCCCTTGGAATGGATTTGGATATTACGGAACCAACAGGAGTTATGGTTGTAGATGTTGGTGCGGATACAACTGAGATTTCCGTTATTTCTTTAGGAGGATTGGTTCTTAGTGAATTATTACCTTATGGTGGAAACAAGTTAGATGAATCCATTGTGACCTACTTAAAGAGAAAGTTTAATCTTTTGATTGGACAAAAGACTGCAAAGTCCTTAAAAGAAGAAATCGGTGCAGCAGTTGCCGGACAGAATGAAACAATGCAGATTGTTGGTCGTGATGTGGTTTCCGGCCTTCCAATTGAAATGGATGTTGCTTCTGATATTGTATTTGAAGGTATCAAAGATGATTTAAATAACATTTGTACCTCAATTAAAATGACGTTAGAGAAGGTTCCACCTGAACTTGCAAAGGATATTGTAAAATCTGGAATCTATTTAACTGGTGGCGGATCTTCTGTAAAGGAATTTGCTTCCTACATTACAACAGTGACAAATATTAAAGTAAATGTTGCTGAAAATGGAGAAGAAACCGTAGCGAAGGGACTTGGAAAAGTTTTAAGCGAAGAGAAATATCGTCGTTTTGGTTACAGCATGAAATCTAGAATTTTTAGTTAACAGGAAGTTGCTATGAGACAAAGAAATAAAATGACAATTCCAACAGGTGGATTGTTTTTGGTTTTAATAACGATTTGTTTCATGCTTTTGGCTTTAAGCTATGTTACAGGCTTTTCTGGCGGACCGGTTCAGACCGTGGCAAATTATATTTTTGTCCCTATGCAAAAAGGTTTGAACTTTATTGGAACAGGTATTACAGAAAGCACAAAGGATGCTAAGACAAAAGAAGAACTAATCGCCGAAAACGAAAGCTTAACAGCTCAAGTAGAAGAACTTACTACTCAGCTTACTAATATGCAGTTACAGCAAGAAGAGCTGGAACGATTAGAAGAGCTGCATGATCTGGCTACAGATTATGGCAATTATAAAACCGTAGGGGCTCATGTAATCGCAAAAGGAACCAGTAACTGGTTTAATACCTTTACCATCGACAAAGGAACCAATGATGGTGTTCAGGTTGATATGAACATTATTTCCGGAAGCGGTCTGGTAGGTATTGTAACGGAGGTTGGCCCAAGTTATGCAGTGGTTCGTTCCGTTATTGATGACAATTCTTCTGTAAGCGCCATGATTCTTGCAACCTCTGATAATTGTATCGTCTCTGGTGATTTAGAGCTTATGACGAATAGCAATATGATTGAGCTTACAGACTTGGAAGATGTGGACAATGAAGTTGAAGTTGGTACAGCAGTAGTTACTTCAAATATCAGTAGTAGATTTTTACCGGGAATTTTAGTTGGTTATGTGAGTGAGTTACATGAAGATGCCAACAATCTTACAAAATCCGGAACCATTACTCCTGTAGTTGATTTTAAACATTTACAGGAAGTATTAGTAATTTTGGAATTAAAGGAAACAGGAAAAACTGATGGAGATTAAACCCATAGCAAAAAGAATATTGGCATATCTTCTCACAATGGTAGTGTACTTTTTGATTCATACCAGTGTGTTTCCTAACTTTCAGTTAGGCGGAATTGCACCAAATGTCATGGTGATTTTGGTTTCTGCCATTGGATTTATGAGAGGTGGAAATACAGCTCTTTTCATTGGAATGGGCTCAGGTATTTTACTGGATATGTTTTCTGGTACCTATTTTGGTATGTATGCTTTTATTTACCTTGTCATTGGGTTTGTAAACAGTGCCTTCCATCAGATCTTTTTTGGAGATGATATGAAGTTACCGCTATTTTTAATTGCAAGTAGTGACTTTGTATATGGTCTTATGATTTATGGATGCATTTATTTTATGCGTGCACGTTATGATTTTGGATTTTATTTATTAAATGTAATGATTCCAGAATTGGTATATACCGTATTGGTATCTTTATTGTTATATTTTCCTATTTATTACTTAGAGCAGTGGTTAAATAAATCAGATAAGAGGAGCGAACGAAAACTTGTTTGAGTGGCTGAATGATTTTAAAGATAGAATTTTTTCTTCACGTCTTACGGTAATGGTAAGTATTATGTCTTTATTTGCCGTTATTTTGTTAGGGCGTCTTTTTGTGTTGCAAATAGTAAGAGGTACGACCTATCAGGATAACTATAATCTCTTAACCGAGAAAAAAGAAACAACGGAAGCTACAAGAGGAAATATTTATGATCGAAACGGGGAACTGTTAGCTTATAGTGAATTGGCGTATGCAGTTACCATTGAAGATAAGTTTTCAAATTATAGCACCGCTGATAAAAACGTAATGCTAAATGAGATTTTGTATGAAATTATTTCAAATCTCAATGCAAACGGTGATGAAATCGACAATGATTTTGGAATTTACATAAATTCTGCTAATAAGTATTCTTTTGCCTCTTCTGGTACAGCCTTGCAACGATTCCGTGCCGATGTATTTGGCTATGCCACCATTGATGAATTAAAATCAAAATCTCAGTCTAAGTATGGAATTGATGAAGCAAATGCCTCAGCGGAAGAAATCATGGAATATTTGTATGGAGAGTACAAGTATGAGATTTCAGAAGAGTACGAGGAAAGTATTCGCTATAAGATTGCTGTCATTCGTTACAACATGAGTTTGAACAACTATCAAAAATACATTTCCACTACCATTGCCTCAGATATTAGTGATGAATCCGTGGCTTATATAAAAGAACACGAAGCTGACTTTATGGGAGTTGAAGTGGAAGAGCAATCTGTCAGACGATATGTAGACAGTGTTTGTTTTTCAAATATCCTCGGTTATACCGGTAAGATTTCAACAGAGGAGTATGAAGAACTGTCGGAAGATAATGATGATTACACCTTAAATGACATTATTGGTAAAAGTGGTATTGAACAGTATATGAATGAGTATCTTTCCGGTAAAAAAGGATACAACGTCGTATATGTTGATAACGTAGGTAATGTATTAAAAGAAGCAGAGTCAAAGGATGCTGTTTCCGGCGGAGATGTGTATCTTTCCATCGATAAGGATTTGACCGTGGCTACCTATAACCTCTTAGAGCAGGAGATAGCTGGTATTGTCTATTCTAAGATTCAAAATATCAAGGAATACAATTCCTCTTCTGATGATTCTTCTAATATCGTAATCCCTATTTACGATGTGTATTATGCATTGATTAATAATAACTTAATCGATATTACAGCTTTAAATGCAGATGAAGCAAGCGACGTGGAAAAGGCCGTATATTCTACTTATACCAATAAGTATGAGTCTGTTCTTTCCCAGTTAAAGAGTTTACTTTTAACAGATAGTCCTGCTGCATATTCTACCTTAACAGAAGAGTATCAACAGTATAGTACATATATTGTAAAGACCTTAAGAAGTAATGAAGTATTACTTTCAGATTCTGTAGATACTACAGATGAGACCTATCAAAAGTGGTCCAATGAAGAACTATCTGTGGAAGAGTATTTAAAATATTGTATTGAGAAAGACTGGGTTGATATAACAGTCTTTACACAAAAGTCTCTATACGTAGATACAGATGAAATTTACGAAAGCTTAGTGGACTATATCCTTTCCGATGTACTGTCTTCAAAGGATTTTGAAAAATTAGTCTATCGATATGCCATCTTAAACGATGAGATTTCCGGAAACCAGCTTTGTACAATCTTGTATGATCAGGGTTACTTGGAGTGGGATGAAGAGACGAGAAATAATCTTGCTTCCGGTTCTACTTCAGCTTATGCCTTCTTAAAAGAAGAGATTCGAACCTTGGATATTACACCTGGAGAATTGGCCCTTGATCCATGTTCTGGTTCTTGTGTTGTCATAGATCCAAATAATGGAGATGTATTGGCCTGTGTTTCTTATCCTGGATACGATAGCAATAAACTAGCCAACTCCGTAGATTCTTCTTACTATAGTCAGTTGGTTTACAATTTAGCCAATCCGTTATACAACCATGCGACACAGCAAAGAACGGCGCCCGGTTCTACCTTTAAGATGGTGTCTTCTGTGGCAGGTTTAGCAGAAAATGTAATTACAACCACATCCACCATTACGGATTTAGGTGTATTTGATAAGGTATCCAACCAGCCAAAATGTTGGTATTACCCTAGTACCCATGGTTCCATTAACGTGTCAGAAGCCTTAAGAGATTCATGTAACTACTTTTTCTACGAAGTTGGTTGGGAATTGGCTGGCGGAAGCAGTTACAATGATGAACGGGGTATTGAAAAGATTCAAAAATACGCATCTATGTTTGGTTTAGATGAAAAAACCGGTGTGGAAATCGAAGAAAATACCCCTTCCATAGCTACAGAGTATCCGGTTATGGCTGCCATCGGTCAGTCTGATAACAACTTTACAACAATTTCACTTGCCCGTTATGTTACTGCCATTGCAAATAATGGTACGGTTTATGATTTATCTCTTTTAGACCATGTAACAGATTCCGAAGGTGAAACCTTAGAAGAGTATTCTTCCAGTGTGAAAAATACTGTAGATGTCTTAAATACCTCAGAATGGTCCGCTATTCACTATGGAATGAGGATGGTAGTAGAGTCTTTGGAATGTTTTGATGGATTTAGTGTAGAGGTTGCTGGTAAAACAGGTACAGCTCAGCAGGTAACCACACGACCAAACCACGCGTTATTTGTAGGATTTGCTCCATATGATAAACCGGAAGTTGCCATTGCAACACGTATTGCCTTTGGTTATACCTCTCATAATGCAGCTGAGGTTACGAAGAATATTCTAAGTGCCTACTTTGGTGTGGAAGATACAGAAAGTTTGATTAATGGAGAAGCTACAAGCAATACTTCATCAAATACAGTTACAGATTAGGAGTGATTTGTACTATGTCAGAATTAAGTGCCATCAAACTGAATTCCAAAGGAATGCAACTGTTATTAGATCCTGATTGTGACTTTGAGGATTTGGTAAAGGATGTTTGTTATAAATATCTACGGGGAAAAGAGTTTTTTGGAGAAAGAGAAATTATACTTGAAATCGTTGGCAGAGAGCTTTCACCTGTAGAAACAAGAGTCATTATTGAAGCCATTGAACTAAACTCTGGATTAGTAATTAAACTCTTACGAGAAAAAGACGGTTTAAACGATGCACTGATCTATAAAGAAATTGATAAGTTTTATTATGAAAAAGCAATGGAAAATGCTAAAATAATAAGAGGTTGTGTTTCATCAGATTTAGACGAAGAATTATCCCTTTTAATTCTTGGAGATATTAAAAGAAATGTAACCGTTACTTCAAAAGGCAGTGTGATTTGCCTTGGTAAGATTTATGGAAAAGTAATCTGTGGAAATAAAAAGGAACTGTCTTCTTTTGTTATTGCATCAGAGTTTCACAGTCCCGAGATTTTTGTTTGCGGCTATTCAAATGAAGCCTTATTTGAAGAAAAAAGTGGATTGTTTAAGAAAAAAGAGAAGAAGGGTGAATTAAAGTGTGTCAGTGTATTCCAGGACGAATTGATTCTGGAACCACTTGAAAATGGCATACTGTTTTCATAAAAGACTATGTTTCGTAATTATCGTTTAAAAAATTTCAATTTACCATTGGTACTATGTGTATTTGCTATTACCATTATTGGTATTTTAGTTATTGGAAGTGCGAATTCAGATTACCAAAATAAACAGATTATCGGTATGCTGATTGGCGTTGTTGTTATGGTGATTGTAGCATTGATTGATTATGATTTTGTGCTGCAGTTCTATTGGCTTTTTTATGTAGCTGTGATAGGACTATTAGGAGCGGTACTTGTATTTGGATCTTCATCAAAGGGTGCTACCAGATGGATTGATTTAGGAGTCATTCGATTCCAGCCATCGGAATTGGCAAAGGTATTATTAGTATTGTTTTTTGCATATTATTTACCTCGCTATGTGGATGAGATTAACACCATAAAACGGATTGCAATTATTGCAGTGCTGGCTGGAATTCCGTTATTGTTGATTGAGGAAGAGCCGGATTTGTCCACTACCATTGTTACATTTTTAATTCTGGCATCTATGATTTTTTATTCCGGACTCAGTTATAAAATTGTAGTTCCCGTCATTGCTGCCGGAGTGATTGGAATTGTTGTAATTTTAATTGTACTTACTCATGGTGGAGCCTCACTTTTAGAGGGGTATCAAAATTATCGTATTTTAGCATGGCTATATCCCGATGACTATACGCAGTATTCTTATCAGCAACAAAACTCCATTATGGCCATTGGTTCAGGGCAGCTTCTGGGAAAAGGCCTTTACAATGAGAGTATTGAATCAGTTAAAAATGGTAATTATATTTCAGAACCTCAGACGGACTTTATTTTTGCCGTTGCAGGAGAAGAACTTGGCTTTGTAGGAGCAATTATTATTATTGGTTTGCTATTTGCAGTTACCTTACTTTGTTTAAAAACAGCAAAGAAGGCAAAGGATATGTCTGGTCAGTTGATTTGTGTTGGAATTGCTTCCATTATTGGATATCAGACCTTTGTAAATATCTGTGTAGTAACAGGTATGTTTCCAAATACTGGTTTAACCCTTCCGTTTATGAGTTATGGTCTTACCTCTTTGGTGACGCTGTATTTTGGTATTGGATTTGTGTTAAACGTCAGTTTACAAGCTAAGAAGTATTAAAAGATAAAGGAGAAGGCACATGAATATTGGGTTAGTTGCTCACGATTCAAAAAAGAAATTAATGCAAAATTTTTGCATTGCCTATAGGGGAGTGCTTTCACGAAACGATTTATTTGCCACCGGTACAACAGGTCGTTTAGTAGAAGAAGCTACAAACCTTACGGTACATAAATATCTATCTGGTCACTTGGGTGGAACTCAGCAATTGGGAGCTCAGATTGAACATAATCAGATTGATCTTGTTATCTTTTTGAGAGATCCTCTGCAGGCAAAATCTCATGAGCCAGATGTAAATAGTATTGTGCGTTTGTGCGATGCTCACAATATCCCTTTAGCTACAAATTTAGCTACAGCGGAATTATTAATTATGTCATTAGATCGAGGAGACCTTGAGTGGCGTGAAATGTATAAATAAGATTTTAAGTGTTGCAGTTATAGCAGCAGTTCTTTTGAATTTCTGCGGCTGCGGAAAAGTAAATGTTAAAAATCCATATTCTTTATATGAAGATTCCTATACCTACGGATTAGTAGCAAATGCTCCGGTGTCATCATCAAATCTGATGGCTTCTTCACTCTGTGTTACAGATGGAACCGACTTTGGCTTAGAAGCTGTTGATAGTCAAGTGTGTGAAGGGGCAGGTCTTTTTAATACGGATACCGGTCAGATTCTCTATTCACAAAATGTCTTAGGAAAGTTATATCCAGCAAGTACCACAAAAATGCTTACAGCTTATGTGGCTTTAAAATATGGCGATTTAGACCAGGAGATTACCGTATCAGAAGATGCCTGTGATCAAAGTAGTGATTCCTCTATATGTAATTTAAATCCCGGAGATGTCTTAACCTTAAGACAGCTGTTATATGGCCTTATGTTACGAAGCGGAAATGATGCAGCCATTGCCATTGCTGAAGGAGTTGGAGGAGATGTAGCTTCCTTTGTGGAACTTATGAATACAGAAGCAAAGAAGCTAGGGGCAACCCATTCTCACTTTGTAACTCCAAATGGACTCCATGACGAAGATCACTATACCACTATCTATGACATGTATTTGATTTCTTATGCGGCCTTATCCTATAATGAGATAACTGAAATTCTTCAGACTGTAAACTATGATGTTTTATACAAAAATAGTGCAGGAGAAGAACAACAGCAGTCCTGGGCAAATACCTGTGGGTATTTATCAGGATCTTATAAATCACCGGAAGGTATTACTATTATTGGTGGAAAGACAGGTACCACAAATCCTGCTGGATATTGTCTGGTTTGTTACTGTACAAACGAAAGAAATGAGCATATGATTTCCATTGTATATCATGCTGATTGCAGAGGAAACTTATATCTATTAATGAATGAAATCCTTTATCAGTTTGGACGATAAGGAAGAAAGAGAGGAGTTTATTTATGGCTATTTTAGTTACTGGAGGAGCTGGATTTATCGGTTCACATACTTGCGTGGAGTTATTAAATGCCAATTATGAAGTAGTTGTCTTAGACAATCTTCACAATGCCAGTGAAAAATCTTTGGAAAGAGTGAAGGAACTCACTGGAAAAGAAGTGAAGTTTTACAAAGGGGATATTTTAGATCGTGATATCTTAAATAAAGTCTTTGCAGAAAATAAGATTGATAGTTGTATTCACTTCGCCGGTTTAAAAGCAGTAGGTGAGTCTGTTCAAAAGCCGTGGGAATACTACGAAAACAATATTGCCGGTACTTTAACGCTTGTAGATGTTATGAGACAGAACAATTGTAAGAATATTATTTTCTCATCATCAGCTACCGTTTATGGAAATCCTGCACAGATTCCAATTACAGAGCAGTGCCCTAAAGGACAGTGCACCAATCCTTATGGATGGACAAAATCTATGTTAGAGCAGATTTTATCAGATATTCAAAAGGCTGATCAGGAGTGGAACGTTGTGTTACTTCGTTACTTCAATCCAATTGGAGCTCATCCATCAGGACGTATGGGAGAAAATCCTAACGGTATTCCAAATAACTTAATGCCATATATTACTCAGGTTGCCATCGGTAAGCTTCCTGAACTTGGTGTATTTGGCAATGACTATGATACTCCGGATGGAACCGGTGTAAGAGATTACATTCATGTAGTAGATTTAGCTGTTGGTCATGTAGCAGCATTAAAGAAGATTGAAGAAAAAGCAGGTCTTAAGATTTACAATCTTGGTACAGGAGTTGGATACAGTGTATTAGATATTGTAAAGAACTTCGAAGAGGCAAATGGAATTAAGATTCCTTATCAGATAAAACCTCGTCGTGCAGGAGATATTGCTACCTGTTATTCCGATGCTACTTTAGCAAAGGAAGAGTTAGGATGGACAGCAAAATATGGCATTAAAGAAATGTGTGCTGATTCATGGAGATGGCAGAAAAACAACCCCAATGGTTATGATGATTAATTAATCATCAAAATATTTAAAAAAGTGCTTGCATTTCAAGTTCACTTATAGTAATATCCTATTGTTGTGTTTTAACAGCATAAGGATATGGTTCCTTGGTCAAGCGGTTAAGACGTCGCCCTCTCACGGCGAAAACAGGGGTTCGATTCCCCTAGGAACTGTTGTAAAGAAGACTCCCAAGTATTTACTTGGGAGTCTTTCTTACATATATTAATATAAAAAAAGAAAGGCAGTATATGTCAAAAAAAGAAGAGTACGAAAAGCGTACAGAAGAGTACATGTTGCCCATCGTTGAAAAACGTGGCTTTGAACTCTATGACGTTGAGTTCGTAAAAGAAGGAAATGATTATTACTTGCGAGCATACATTGAAAAGCCAGGTGGAATTACTATCAATGACTGTGTAGATGTTAGTCGTGAAATGAATGAAATCCTGGACAAGGAAGATTATATTAAGGAAGCTTATATTTTTGAGGTTTCATCTCCTGGATTAGATCGACCTTTGAAAAAGGATAAGGATTTTGAGCGTAATCTAGGAAAAAAAGTAGATCTTAAGACCTATAAAGCCTTTGATAAACAAAAAGAATTTACCGGTATTTTATCAAGTTATGATAAAGAGTCTGTTACCATTACCTTCGAAGATGGAGATTTTACTTTTTCAAGAAAAGATATCTCAATGATTCGATTAAGTATAGATTTTTAATTTCTTATTTATAAAGGAGGCAAAAAATGGATAAGAAAGAATTGTTGTTAGCGTTAAACACAGTTGAAAATGAAAAAAGCATCGATAAGGATTCCTTGATTGAAGCAATTAAAGGTTCTATCTTAAATGCATGTAAGCAGTATTTTGGAACTGCAGAAAATATTTCTGTTGAAATTGATGCTACTACTGGAGAGAATCACGTATATGCATCTAAGAAGGTTGTTGATCAGAAAGACTTACAGGATGAAGCTCTTGAACTTACATTAGAAGAAGCTCATGAAATCAACAGCGGTTTAGAATTAGGTGATGTAGTTCGTATTGAAATTGATACTAAGAGCTTTGGACGTATCGTTACAAATTCTTCAAAGAATATGATTATTCAAAAGATTCGTGAAGATGAAAGAAATACAATCTACAATGAGTTCTATGAGAAAGAACATCAGGTTGTAACTGGTATTGTACAGCGTTACAGTGGAGACAATATCTCTATTAACCTTGGTAAGGCTGATGCTATTCTTACAAAGAACGAGCAGATTGAAGGAGAACATTACAAACCTACAGATCGTATTAAGGTTTATATCCTTGAAGTTCGTAATACACAAAAGGGATTACGTATGAGAGTGTCTCGTACACATCCTGAACTTGTGAAAAAGTTATTTGAAGAAGAAGTTACAGAAGTTCGTGATGGAATTGTTGAAATCAAAGCTATTGCCAGAGAAGCTGGTAATAGAAGTAAGATTGCAGTTTGGTCAAATGATCCGGATGTAGATCCTGTTGGAGCTTGTGTAGGTATGAACGGTAGCCGTGTAAATGCTATTGTATCTGAACTTCACAATGAAAAAATCGATATTATCAATTGGGATGAAAATCCTGCTTACTTAATTCAAAATGCTCTTTCACCTGCAATGGTAATTTCAGTTATTGCCGATTCAGATGAAAAGTCAGCAAAAGTAGTTGTTCCTGATGATCAGTTGTCACTTGCAATTGGTATGAAGGGTCAGAATGCTAGACTTGCAGCAAGATTAACAGGATTTAAGATTGATATTAAGTCTGAAACTCAGGCAAGAGAGTCTGGAGACTTCATTGAGTATGATGAAGAGTATGAAGACGAGTATTATGATGAAGAATACTATGACAACGAAGAAGAATAAACCCTTAAGAAAATGTATCGGCTGTAACGAAATGAAAGAAAAACATCTTTTGATTCGTATTGCAAAGATTTCAGATGACGAATTTCAATTCGATGAATCCGGAAAAATAAACGGCCGGGGAGCATATATTTGCAAAAACAAAGAGTGTTTGGAAAAAGCAATGAAAAATAAGGGATTAGAACGATCTTTTAAATGTAAAATTTCAATTGACCTTTATGATAGATTAGAGCAGGAGCTTAGAACGTATGAAGCCTGATAAAGTATTATCTATGCTTGGTATTGCGAAAAAAGCCGGCAACTTGAAATCTGGTTCTTTTCAAGTAGAGGAAGCAGTAAAAAGTCAAACGGCCTATTTGGTAATTGGAGCAACAGACGGTAGTGATCGTCGTAAAAAAGATATTACAAACATGTGTGAGTTTTACGAGACAGATTACTTTTTCTATGGAACAAAAGAAGAGTTAGGCAAATGTATCGGAAAAGAGTACACAGCGCTGGTTGCTGTTACAGATGAGAAACTTGCAAAGTCTATTGTAGACAAAATTGATATCAAATCTTATAGATAGGAGGATTTTAGATGGCTAAATTGAAAATTAAGGAATTAGCTGATGAAATCGGCATTAATAGTAAGGACATAATTCAGTTTTTAAATGACAACGGAATTGAGGCAAAATCTTCAACAAAGGGTCTTGAAGATGAGCAGATTGAAATGGTTCGTAATAAGTTTTCTTCTGCATCTTCTAATAAGGCTGAATCAAATTCTGAAAATAAGGCATCCCTAGATACAAAATCGGAAGAAGGGGCTGAGGATAAGCCTAAGAAAAAGAAGAATATTTCCGTTGTGGTTAACACTGGAAATTCAAGATATAACAAAAATTCCAACAACCGTAGACGTGATGATAGAAATCAGAGACAAAACAATGATCGAAGATCTTCACAGGGTGGAAACCGTCCTCAGAGAAATGAGAACAAACCTCAGACATTTTCACCTATTAAGCCACGTCCAATGAGTGAGAGAACCGTTCGACCTCAGGCCACACGCGTACAGCCAGAGGAAACAATGGAAAAGAAAGAAAATCAGACAAGTGCACCTAAGAAGGAATTTACAAATAATAACAATCGTCCTAACGATAGAAAACCTTCTAACAATCGTGGAAATGATCGTGGAAACGACCGCAATAACAATTTCAACAAGGACAATCGTCAAAATAATAGAAATAATGAGAGAAGTAATGATCGTTCAAATGATCGTAACAACGATAGAAACTTCTCAAAAGATCGCAATCGAAACAATAACGCACCTGCTATGCAGGAAAACGCTAAACCTAAGGACGCTAATAGAGATCGTGATAACAGCAAGAAGAAGCATGGCACAAACAGAGATCATGATGCATTAGGCAAGAAACAGGAGCGTTACGTAAACCTTGAGAAAAACGGTGGTAAGAAGAAACAGAAGTATAAGAAAGAAACTCCTACTAGAAACGAGGATGAAATTCTTACCATTTCACTTCCTGAAAGAATTACCATTAAAGAATTAGCTGAAAAGATGTTGGTTCAGCCTTCAGAAATTGTTAAGAAACTCTTTATGAAAGGCCAGATGGTTACTGTAAACCAGGCAGTTGATTATGATCAGGCAGAAGAAATTGCTTTAGAGTTTAACTGCGTTTGTGAGCAGGAAGAAAAGGTAGATGTTATTGCTGAATTATTAAAAGAGGATGAAGAGGATCCAAAGGATTTAGTTGCTCGTCCTCCTGTAGTTTGTGTAATGGGTCACGTTGACCACGGTAAAACATCCCTTTTGGATGCAATTCGTGATACAAGAGTTACAGATAGAGAAGCCGGTGGTATTACTCAGAAGATCGGTGCTTATGGCGTTTCTATTAACGGCCAGAAGATTACCTTCTTAGATACACCAGGACATGAAGCGTTTACTGCTATGCGTATGCGTGGAGCTTCTTCTACAGATATTGCAATCTTAGTTGTTGCTGCTGATGATGGTGTTATGCCTCAGACAGTAGAAGCTATTAACCATGCCAAGGCTGCTGGTATTGAAATCATTGTTGCTATTAACAAGATTGATAAGCCAAATGCGAATGTAGAACGTGTTAAACAGGAATTGTCTGAATATGAACTTATTCCTTCTGATTGGGGCGGATCTACTGAATTTGTACCGGTTTCTGCTCATACCCATGAAGGTATTGATGACTTATTAGAGACTATTCTTTTAACTGCAGAAATCTTAGAGTTAAAGGCAAATCCTAAGCGTAATGCCCGTGGTCTTTGTGTGGAAGCAGAGCTTGATAAGGGTCGTGGTGTAGTTGCTACTGTATTAGTACAAAAAGGTACCCTTCATGTTGGTGATCCTGTTGCAGCAGGAAGTTCTTACGGTAAGGTTCGTGCTATGATCGATGAGCATGGACGCAATGTAAAGAAGGCAGGCCCTTCTACAGCTGTTGAGATTTTAGGTTTAAGTGAAGTTCCAAATGCAGGTGAAATCTTCGTTGCAATGGACAATGAAAAAGAAGCTCGTACCTTTGCTGAAACATTTGTTGCTGAAAATAAGAATAAGTTAATTGAAGAAACCAGAAGCAGAATGAGTTTAGATGATATCTTCTCTCAGATTCAGGCTGGTAACTTAAAAGAATTAGACTTAATTGTAAAAGCAGACGTACAGGGTTCTGTAGAAGCAGTGAAACAGTCTTTAGAGAAATTATCAAACGACGAAGTTGTAGTTAAGGTTATTCATGGTGGCGTTGGTGCCATTAATGAAAGCGATGTTATTTTAGCATCTGCTTCAAATGCGATTATTATCGGATTTAATGTTCGTCCAGACCCATCTGCAAAACAGACCGCCGATCATGAAGGCGTTGATGTTCGTCTTTACAAAGTTATCTATAACGCAATTGAAGACGTAGAGGCAGCTATGAAGGGTATGCTTGAGCCTATTTATGAGGAACAGGTTATTGGTCATGCTGAGATTCGTCAGATCTTCAAGGCTTCTGGAGTTGGTAACATTGCCGGTTCTTACGTCTTAGATGGTAAATTCCAGAGAGACTGTAAGGTTCGTATTTCTCGTGAAGGCGAACAGATCTTTGAAGGTGCGCTAGGTTCCTTAAAGAGATTTAAAGATGATGTTAAAGAAGTAAAAGCCGGATACGAATGTGGTCTTGTATTTGAAGGATTTGATGCCATTCAGGAAGAAGATCAGGTTGAGGCTTATATTATGGTTGAGGTACCAAGATCATGAGTCATAAAAGTATAAAAAATACTCGATTGAACGCTGAAGTACACAGAGAACTTTCGAATATTATTCGTGGCGAAGTAAAGGATCCAAGAATTCATCCTATGACAAGTGTAGTAAAGGTAGATGTTGCTCCGGATTTAAAAACCGCAAAGGCCTACATCTCCGTTCTTGGAAATGAGGAAGAAGCAAAGAATACCATGAAAGGGCTACAAAGTTCTGCCGGATTTATTCGTCACACCTTGGCAAAAAATTTAAATTTAAGAAATACACCTGAAATTACTTATGTATTGGATGATTCCATTGCATATGGTGTTCACATGTCACATTTAATTAATGAGGTAGTGGGAGATAATGAAGATTGATGATTTATTGAAAAATGTAAATAGTGTGGGAATTGCCGGTCATGTTCGTCCGGACGGAGATTGCGTTGGATCAACCCTTGCGGTATACAACTATATTTCCACTTATTATCCTAATGTGGATTTACATGTTTATCTTGAGACTATTCCTACCATTTTTCATTTCTTGAAGAATTCTGACAAGATTGAAGAAGCAACAGAGGATGAATTGGTATTTGATTTATTTATCTGCTGTGATTGTAGAGAATTAGGCCGTTTAGGTAAGGCTGGCCACTATTTTACAGATGCAAAAACTACTTTTTGCGTAGATCATCACATCGGTCAGGGAAACTATGCGGATTATGAGTATATTATTCCTGATGATTCTTCTACCTGCGAATTAATTTTTGATTGCATGGATGAAGAGAAGGTAACAAAGGAAATTGCGGAATGTCTCTATGTTGGCATGGTTCATGACACTGGAGTATTCCAATACACCTGTACCTCCTCTAAAACCATGAATGTGGCAGGTAAATTAATGGATAAAGGCATCGACTACAGCAGAATCATCGATGAAACCTATTATCAAAAATCTTACAAACAGAATCTGGTTTTGGGAAAAGCACTCTTAAAATCAAAACTTTATTTGAATGATAGAGTGATTGTTTCCTATATTACCAAAGAAGAAATGGAAGAATTTGGGGTATTGCCCCGTCATTTAGAAGGAATTGTACAACAGCTTAGAAATACAAAAGAAGCAGAAGTTGCAATCTTTTTATACCAGACAGATGAGAAGGGATACAAGGTATCTACTAGAGCTACAGGGGATGTAAATCTTACTGTTTTAGCAGGAAAGTTTGGTGGCGGCGGACATGCCAAAGCATCTGGTTTTTCTGTTTATGAGAATCCAGAAAGTGCAATTAAGAAAATTCTTACTGAGTTAGAGAAGTTACTTTAATTTATGAAAAGCGGATTAATCGTTGTAAATAAAGAAGCTGGATTTACATCCTTTGATGTTGTAGCTAAGCTTCGTGGAATTTTACATATGAAAAAAATCGGTCATACGGGAACCTTAGATCCAAGTGCTACAGGAGTACTTCCTATTGTCCTTGGAAAGGCAACCAAGGCCGTAAATTATATTGAAGATCATGACAAGACATATATTGCTTCCCTTTGTCTTGGAAAGACGACGGATACCTATGATGGGGACGGAGCTTTTGTCTTCTCTTCTGATAAGGTAGTCTCAAAAGAGACGTTTCTTTTGGAACTTGAGAAGTTTTTAGGAAAGCAAAAACAGATTCCTCCTATGTATTCCGCAAAAAAGGTAAATGGAAAAAAGCTTTATGAGCTTGCTAGAGAAGGAATCGAAGTAGAGAGAAAACCAGAAGATATTGAGATTTATTCTTTAAAACTTTTATCTTTTGAATTTCCTTTTGCTTCCATTGAAGTCAATTGTTCCAAGGGAACCTATATACGTTCCTTGATTCATGATTTAGGTCAAAATCTAGGCTGCGGTGCTTATATGACGAATTTAAATCGTACAAAAGCCTGTGGCTTTTCTTTAAATGAAAGTTATACATTAGATGAAATCCAAACACTAAGAGATGAAGATCGTTTAGACGAGATTTTTCACCCCATTCAAGAGTTATTTTCTTTTGAGGAAGTGCATGGGAAGGAATTATCTAATGTGTTGTTAGAAAATGGAAATAAGATTCCTTTTGAAATGGTAGAAGAATGCAAAGGCTCTTTGGGCAATTTGGTTTGTTTTTATCATTATGATGGTCGCTTTGCAGGCCTTTTTAAAAAGGAATCCGATTGTTATAAACCAGAGAAATTTTTCTTGGAATAGTTATGGAATATATAAAAAATATAGATGATATTGAATTTGAATATGAAACTTCCGTTACCGTTGGAAAGTTTGATGGAATTCATAGAGGCCATGAGTTTTTGGCAGAAAGAATAGTGGAGAACGCCGAGGCGTTCCAACGTAAATCTGTCGTGGTAACCTTTGATAAGTCTCCTAGGGTTTCTCTTGAAAATAATGCAGATATTAAAAACCTTATCACCAATGAGGAAAGGGCTATGATATTAGATAATATCGGCGTGGATTATTTGGTGGAATTATCTTTTACAAAAGAAATGATGTCTATGGAACCGGAGACTTTTTTACAGTTTCTATGTGAGAAACTCCATATGAAATACATTGCCTGTGGAACGGATTTCACCTTTGGTCACTATGGAAAAGGAAATGTCGATTTTTTAAGAGAAAAAGCCAATGTACTTCATTTTGATGTGGATGTGATAGAAAAATTAAAGGATGTTACCAGAGATATTTCAAGTACCTATATCAGGGAAGAAATCATTAAAGGAAATATCGAAAAAGCCAATGATTTATTAGGATATTATTATTTTGTCTTTGGGGAAATTGTTCATGGAAACCACATTGGAACCAAAATGAAAATGCCTACCATTAATATTCTACCTACTTCCGATAAGCTTTTGCCTCCAAATGGAGTGTATGTTTCAAAAGTAATTATTAACGGTGTTTCATATAATGGTGTAACAAATATTGGAATGAAACCAACTATAGAAGAAGAGAAGAAGCGGATTGGTGTGGAAACGCATATTTTAAACTTTGAGGGAGACCTCTATGGAAAAATAGCGAAGGTGGATTTTTTACATTTTGTTCGACCAGAGAAAAAGTTTTCTTCTTTGGATGAATTAGCCAATCAGATTTCGATGGATATTGGTTTCGCAAAGGAGTATTTTAGCTAAATATTACAAAAATGTTACAAATTATAACGAGATGCATTGACTTTTTTGCATTTCGTTGGTATACTCGAAAAGGTTGTAAAACAGTAGTGTAATAGACTACTGTTTTTTATTCCTATGATACCGTATTTGAAAGGTTATTATTTTATGAAGAAAAACAATGTAATTCAGGCTTTTTCAGTTGCATGTTGCGGAGTCCTTGTATTAG
The DNA here is from genome assembly GCA_024692825.1 of Lachnospiraceae bacterium. Lineage (GTDB taxonomy): Bacteria > Bacillota > Clostridia > Lachnospirales > Lachnospiraceae > JAILEN01. The sequence goes on from JAILMB010000050.1 coordinate 68,412, forward strand.
GATTTTGTTTAAACAATTCGGAGTCACTTTTAAGTGTATCTGCAGAAAGCACAAAGACAGCTGGTATTACAAATGTAATATCTGTAAATGTTGAAAAAGATTCTGAGGCATATGCTACACTTTTAGCTACAGCTTCTGATGTAACAGCTACAGGATCATCTGAAAGTACTGGGGTATATGGTTATAACAATATTGGTATTGCGCAGGTAGATGGAAACTTAAATGTTCGTGCAGAAGCTTCTGAGTCTGGCGAAATTGTTGGTAAGCTTCCAAATAATGGAGCATGTGAAGTAATCTCTGTTGCAAATGGATGGGCACAGATTACGTCAGGTGAAGTAGAAGGTTATGTTAGTACAGATTACTTGGTAACTGGTGAAGAAGCAGTTTCACTTGCTCATGAACTTGCTGCATGGGTTGCTACTGTTACAGGAGACGGTCTTCGTATTCGTCAGGAGGCATCCACTGATGCACCGATTATCATTAATCTAAGTTCAGGTGAAAAACTTGAAGTAGAAGAGGATATGGGAGACTGGATTAAGGTTTCCGTTGATGGTGAAGAAGGCTATGTATCAGCTGATTACGTTACAGTAGCTGAAGAATTGGAAGATGCTATGACATTGGAGGAAATTACCTATGGTGAAGGTGTTTCTGATGTCCGTGTATCACTAGTAAATTATGCATTACAGTTTGTTGGAAATCCTTATGTTTGGGGTGGAACATCTCTTACTCATGGATGTGATTGCTCTGGTTTTGTTATGTCAATCTATGCAAACTATGGTATTTACCTACCTCACTCATCAAGAGCACAGGCAGGTTATGGTACAAAGATTTCTGCTTCTGAAGCTCAGCCTGGAGATTTGTTCTTCTATGGAAGCGGTGGAATCTCACATGTAGCCATTTATATCGGCAATGGACAGATTGTTCATGCATCCAATAAACGTACTGGAATCAAGATTTCAAGTGCTTATTACAGAAATCCTGTTAAGGTTGTTAGCCTTTTGGGATAAATCTTTCGTAAATATGTTTACAAAAGGGCTTCTTATATGGTAGAATGCCCTTTGTGTGAGTTTACCCTTACTCAGTGAAATCGGAGACTCCAACCGGCACTTAGTAAGAGGCGTATTATTAAGATCAGGAGGATATTAAAATGATCACAAAAGAAAAGAAACAGGCTATTATTGCAGAGTATGCTACTACAGCAGGAGATACTGGTTCACCAGAAGTTCAGGTTGCAGTATTAACAGCCAGAATCGCAGAATTAACTGAGCATTTAAAGGAGAACCCAAAGGATCATCATTCACGTAGAGGACTTCTTAAAATGGTTGGTAAGAGACGTAACCTTCTTAAATATTTAAAGAATACTGATATCGAAAGATATCGTTCATTAATCGAAAGATTAGGTCTCAGAAAATAATTTTGTTTTAAAGAGCGGGGTATTTTTTATATTCCGCTCTAATTTTAATTGCAGGCTTTTGTTCCGAGACCACTGAAAATATAAGGAGCGCATCCTTGTATTCCCAGTAGTTTCGGTTGCCTGCTTAAAGATAATATTTTGCTATGGAGGATAATTATGGCAGCAAAAACATTTACAATGGATCTTGCTGGACGTACTTTACGTGTAGACGTAGGTCGTGTAGCAGCACAAGCAAACGGAGCAGTTTTGATTCAGTATGGTGAAACAACTGTACTTTCAACAGCAACTGCGTCTGACAAGCCTAGAGAAGGCATTGATTTCTTCCCTCTTTCAGTAGAGTTTGAAGAAAAGCTTTATTCTGTAGGAAAAATCCCTGGTGGATTTAACAAGCGTGAAGGTAAGGCTTCTGAGAATTCAGTGCTTACTGCACGTGTAATTGATAGACCTATGCGTCCTTTATTCCCTAAGGATTTCAGAAATGACGTTACATTAAACAATATGGTAATGTCAGTTGACCCTGAGTGTCGTCCTGAAGTAGTAGCTATGCTTGGTACAGCTATGGCAGCTACCATTTCTGATATTCCATTTGATGGCCCTTGTGCAATGACACAGGTTGGTATGATTGATGGAGAGTTTATTATTAACCCTTCACAGGAACAGTGGGATAAGGGAGACTTAAAATTAACTGTTGCATCTACAGCTCAAAAAGTAATCATGATTGAAGCTGGTGCAAATGAAATCCCAGAAGATAAGATGATTGAGGCTATTTATAAGGCTCATGACGTTAACCAGACCATTATTGCTTTTATTAATCAGATGGTAGCAGAAGTTGGTAAAGAGAAATTCAGCTATACTTCATGTGCAATTCCGGAAGAGATGTTTGCAAAGATGAAGGAAATCGTTCCTCCTTTGGAAATGGAAGAAGCAGTATTTACTGATGCTAAACAGGACAGAGAAGCAAATGTAAAAGTAATTACTGAAAAGTTAGAAGAAGCATTTGCTGATAATGAAGAATGGCTTAGCGTATTAGGTGAGGCTGTTTACCAGTATGAGAAAAAGACCGTTCGTAAGATGATCTTAAAAGATCATAAGCGTCCAGATGGAAGAGCAATCGATCAGATTCGTCCTCTTTCAGCTGAAGTTGATTTGATTCCTAGAGTTCATGGTTCTGCTATGTTTACTCGTGGACAGACACAGATTTGTGATATTGTTACCCTTGCTCCTTTATCAGAAGCACAGCGTATCGACGGATTAGATGCTTATGTAACCGAGAAGCGTTACATGCATCAGTACAACTTCCCTTCATACTCTGTAGGTGAAACAAAACCTTCTCGTGGACCAGGACGTCGTGAAATCGGACATGGTGCATTAGCAGAAAGAGCACTTCTTCCTGTTTTACCATCTGTAGAAGAGTTCCCATACACCATTCGTGCTGTATCTGAAACATTTGAATCTAACGGTTCTACATCAATGGCTTCTACTTGTGCATCATGTATGTCACTTATGGCTGCTGGTGTTCCAATTAAGAAGATGGTAGCTGGTATTTCTTGTGGTCTTGTAACAGGAGATACAGATGATGATTACTTAGTACTTACTGATATCCAGGGATTAGAAGATTTCTTCGGAGACATGGACTTTAAGGTAACCGGTACAAAAGATGGTATTACAGCAATCCAGATGGATATTAAGATTCATGGTTTAACTCGTCCAATCGTTGAAGAAGCAATTAGACGTACAAGAGAAGCTAGATTCTTTATTATGGATACATGTATGTCTAAGGCAATTGATAAGCCTCGTGAAACTGTAAATGCTTACGCACCAAAGATTGTTCAGATTCAGATTGATCCTGCAAAGATTGGTGATGTTGTTGGACAGCGTGGAAAGACCATTAACGAAATCATTGAACGTACTGGCGTTAAGATTGATATTACAGACGAAGGTGCTGTTTCCGTTTGTGGTACTGATAAAGAAAAGATGGACGAAGCAATCAATATGATTAACATCATTACTACTGAGTTTGAAAAAGGTCAGAAGTTTACAGGTAAAGTTGTTAGCATTAAAGAATTTGGTGCTTTCGTTGAATTTGCTCCTGGCAAAGAAGGAATGGTTCACATTTCTAAGATTGCCAATGAACGTATTGAACATGTGGAAGATGTGCTTACCCTTGGAGATACCGTTACGGTTGTTTGTCTTGGAAAGGACAAGATGGGTAGAATTAGCTTCTCTATGAAAGACGTTGAAGCATAAGATATTATTCGGCGCATCCTAGAAAATGGGATGCGCTGTTTTTATTTTAAGGGGATAAGTATGGAAAAAGATGTATTTTTAAGAATTGAAGAAAATATGCCTCAGTTTTCAAAAGGACAGAAGAAGTTAGGGGAATACATTTTAAATTCTTATGAAAAGGCTTTGAAATTACAGGCCTTTAAACTTGGTGAAGTAGTGGGTGTCAGTGAGTCAACCGTGGTTCGTTTTGCTGTTTCTTTGGGATATGAAGGATATCCTGAGTTCCAGAAAGCGCTAAAGAAGGATTCTCTTAAAAAGATGAATTCTTTGAAGCGATTGGAAATGACCTCTTATCAGTTAGGAGAACGGTCGGTTTTAAACTCTGTTTTAACATCGGATATTTCAAAGATTAAGGAAACCATTGAAAGTATTGATGAGGAAACTTTTGCTAAGGCCGTAGATTCTATTTGCATTGCGAAAAAGGTCTATGTAGTAGGCATTCGAAGTTGTGCTCCACTAGCGTCATTTCTGGCCTTTTATTTAAACCTTATGTTTGACAATGTAATTCTTTTGGAAACAAACAACCCCAGTGAACTGCTTGAACAAATGATTCATATGGATGTAAGGGATGTTTTGGTTGCCATTTCCTTTCCGAGATATTCCATTAGTACCCAAAGAGCCTGTGAATACGCTCATAAGTCAAAGGCAAAGGTCATTACATTGACAGATAGTTTAGTGACACCATTGGCTCCATTTTCGGACTATACCATTACGGCAAAATCTGATATGGCATCCATTGTGGATTCTTTGGTGGCACCTTTATCAGTGATCAATGCCCTGGTTGTTTCCATATCTATGAAAAAACAACATGAGATTTCAAATACATTCACAAAGTTAGAAAATCTCTGGGAAAAATATGATTTTTATAATCAAGAGGATGAACAATTAGATGAGTAATGTAATCGTAATCGGTGGCGGAGCAGCTGGAATGATGGCGGCTTACAGCGCTGGTATGTGTGGCCATAAAGTTACAGTAATAGAAAAAAATGAAAAGCTGGGGAAAAAGATTTATATCACGGGAAAGGGCAGATGTAATTTTACAAATGCCTGTGAAACGGAAGATTTTTTTAAAAATGTGGTTTCAAATTCCAAGTTTTTATATAGCTCTTTATATACCTTTTCTTCTCAGCAAATGATGGACTTTATAGAAGAACATGGAACCCCCATTAAGGTGGAGAGAGGAAATCGTGCTTTCCCTGTTTCAGATCATGCATCGGATATTACAAAGGCCCTTTTTTCCGCAATGAAATCTGTGGGAGTAGAGGTTTTATTAAACACTGAAGTAAAAGAACTATTAGTAGAACAAAATAGTGTTATTGGCGTGTCTCTAACAGATCAAAGTAATCTTTACTGTGATCATGTTATTTTGGCTACAGGAGGATATTCCTATCAGACAACGGGTTCCACTGGAGACGGCTATATATTTGCAAAACATCTCAATTTAAAAGTAACAGATGTTCGTCCGGCTTTGGTTCCTCTAGAGACAAAAGAAAAGGATATTTTAGAATTACAGGGACTTTCTTTAAAAAATGTTTCATTTAAAGTCTTTGATGAAAAGAAATCCTACTTCGAGGATTTTGGTGAAATGTTATTTACCCATTTTGGAATCAGTGGACCGCTGGTATTGTCTGCGTCTTCCTATATTACAAAAATCCTTGCAAAAAAAGAGTTAAAAGCAGTCATCGATTTGAAACCGGCTTTAAGCTATGATAAATTGGAAAACAGAGTTCTTCGTCTGGTGAAGGAACATCCAAAGAAAAGCATTTTATTCTTGCTGAAAGATATGCTGCCATCCCGATTAGCGGACTTGTTTCAACAGCGACTTGGAATTTCAGAAGACAAAACACTGTCGGATTTAACCAAAGAAGAACGTCAAAATATTCTTTCTATGTTAAAAGGATTTCCACTTACCATAACTGGTACAAGAAGCTTTAAAGAAGCAATTGTAACCCAGGGTGGAATTAGCGTAAAAGAAATCAATCCTTCTACCTTACAGGTAAAATCCATACAGGGACTTTCTGTTTGCGGGGAAGTAATTGATGTGGATGCATTAACAGGTGGATTCAATTTACAAATTGCCTTTTCAACCGGTTATTTAGCCGGAATAAGTATAGATTAATACAAGGAGATAATTATGGGATTTAATGTAGCAATTGATGGACCTGCCGGAGCAGGTAAAAGTACCATCGCAAAAAGATTGGCCAAGGAATTGGGATTTATTTATGTGGACACAGGTGCTATGTATCGAGGCATTGGACTTTATATGTTACAAAATAACATTGACGGAAATGATGAGGCAAAAGTATCCGAGGCGGTAGGAGATGTAGTTGTTTCCATTTCTTATGAAAATGGTGCACAAATTGTTCTTTTAAATGGAAAAGATGTTTCAGGTGAAATCCGAACAGAAGAAGTAAGTGCTATGGCTTCAAAAACCTCAGCTTATAAGGCCGTTCGAGAAAAGCTTTTGGATTTACAAAGAGATATGGCTGCGGCAAATGACGTCTTAATGGATGGACGTGATATTGGAACTACCATTTTACCAAATGCAGATGTAAAGATATATTTAACTGCCTCTGTAGAAACCAGAGCAAAACGAAGATATGACGAATATGTAGCAAAGGGACAGTCTTGTGACCTTTCTGCCATCGAGGAAGATATTAAGACCAGAGACCACAATGATATGACAAGAAAAATATCTCCGTTGAAAAAAGCAGATGACGCCATTGAGGTAGATACCTCAAATATGGGTATTGATGAAGTAGTTGAAACAATTAAAAAAATTTGTAAAGAAAAGATGTAAGATATGGGAATAGTATTAGCGAAAAGTGCCGGCTTTTGTTTTGGTGTGAAACGAGCTGTGGAGATTGTAGAAAATCAAATTAAACAACGTCCTGATAAAAAGATTTATACCTATGGCCCTATAATTCACAATGAAATTGTTGTGTCAGAATTTGAGGCCAATGGAGTATCTGTCATAGAAGAGGATAGTGATTTAAGTCAGATTGAACCTGGCATTGTAATCATCCGATCTCATGGTGTATCCAAAAAAGTGATTGATAAATTAGAAAAATATGGATTTGAAATTGTGGATGCGACCTGTCCTTTTGTATTAAAAATTCATAAGCTGGTACAGGAGTTTGATGAGGAAGGATTGCACATTATTATCGTTGGAAACGAGACACATCCTGAAGTTGAAGGCATCATAGGTTGGATTCCTAGTGGTCGATATCATTGTATTTCATCTGTAGACGATTTTCTAAAGTTGAACATAAGTTTAGATGAGAAGATTGGTATTGTTTCGCAAACAACTTTTAACTACGATAAATTTCAAGAATTGGTTGAAATAATTAGACAAAAAGGGTATGATATATGTGCTAAAAATACAATTTGTTCTGCAACGGAAGAGAGACAAAAAGAAGCCGTTGAAATTTCTAAAAATGTCGATGCGATGATTGTCATTGGCGGGAAATCTTCTTCGAATTCTCGTAAGCTTTATGAGATCTGCAAAGCGAATTGTGAAAATACTTACTTTATACAGACAGACAGTGATCTTGATTTGTCGGTACTTCAATCCATTGACGATGTAGGTATTACAGCGGGGGCTTCCACCCCAAAGAAAATTATTGAGGAGGTTCAAAAGAAATGTCAGAAATGAGTTTTG
>JAILMB010000027.1 GCA_024692825.1 Lachnospiraceae bacterium
GAAAACTGGCATGAAGTAAAGGCTCCCATTGGAAGGGTAGAAGACTCTGCGATTTTAAGGTGTGTCAGGGAAGATGGAAAAGAGGCTATTACTCATTATCAGGTCCTTGCGGTAAAGGAAGGTTATTCTTTTTTGAAATTAAAATTAGATACAGGACGTACCCACCAGATTCGAGTACATATGAATCATATTGGTCATCCCCTGCCAGGTGATTATTTATATCATCCCGTTTATGACAGGGTAAGCCGGGTGCCGCTCCATTCCTACTCGTTGGAGTTTTTGCATCCCATTACCTTTGAACCGATGAAATTTGTGGCAGAAGTTCCGAAGGATATGATGTTATCATAAATATTTTTATAGCAATTACAGAAGCCTTTCTTCAAAGAAAAATTTGGAGAAGGGCTTTTTGATTACAAATTTATAAATTGCAGGACATCTGTGACAGACTGAGATCAAAGTCTGTGCTATTTTATTGCCGTAACAATATCAACAAGCAAAAATAGGAGCGTTTCAATGAAAAATTGGAAAAACAAGAAAAGCTTTAAAGTGATGATTGCCATCGTCGCAGTTGTATTGGTTGTATTGATTCGGGTTTTGACAGCACAGTTTTTTTATACAGAGTTTGGGTATGCCCCGGCAAAAAATGATGAGGAGTTTCGGACGGCGCTTTCTGTGAGCCCTTTTACCGCAACAAATTTTGAGAACGGCTATACCTACGAATACGAAGGAAAGCAGATTGGCTCTGTTGAGGAGTTGGAACAGTTGTATTTGGATAAAGGCGCTACGGAAATGTATGTGCGTATTGCCACTAAACGACATGTGACAGATGAGGATATCACCGATGGCGAAGTGGATACCAATGCCAATGTTCACACCTTCGATCAAGCCATTGAACTTTGCAAAATTGCGGCAAAGTTAAATGTACCCATCAATCCGGAAGTGATGTGTGCTTATACCTATATGGATATGGAAAAACAGCAGGCACCGAGATTTGATGAGTATCCGGAGTTGTACAAATTACAAAACGGAAAAGAGTGGAGCGAACTTTCTTTGGATGAAATCAATGTGGTATTGAAGGCCTATGGAAAGTTTTTGGCTACCGAGATATTAAAAACCGGTTGTACAGTGAAAAACTGGAACCTTGGGAATGAGGCAAATTTTGGCTTTGCGGGAGTGAGTCTGGGGTTGGAAACTGCAGTAAACAAAAAACTGGCAGGTGTTTCGGATTTCATGCGTTATGTATTGCCACTGTTTCGACCGGGCTGGTTGGAGAAAAATATCTGGAGATACAATGCAAAAGAATTTGCAGCTGTACGTGAAGGAATTTTAGAGGCCTATGATGACTTGGGAATTGATTCATCCGGTGTAAAATTTTCTACCCATATTGCAACGGTGGTTATGACGCCGAATGCTTGTGCCAGATATTTTAATTGCATGAAGAAAAACGGGTATGACATTGATACTGCGGGCATTAGTTATTATCCAAGTGCACCGGCTATGTATGCCAACTCAATGATTCTGTTTAAAAAGACGGTAATGGCCATTAATAAGAAATGCGATTTGCCGGTGTTTATCGGTGAGTTTTCTTATCCCTCAGGTGAAATGTCCGGTTTCTTTGCCGGATGGAATAAACGGGTTTTGGGATATGACAATACAGAAGAAGGACAAGCTGCGATTTATCGGGATGTATGCGAATGGGGAAAGACACATGGTGTATGCGGTATTCGATATTGGGCAGCAGATTACGAAGACTGGGGTTCCATGGGATTATTTAAATTTGAAAACAAGCATGGAACGCCGAAAGAAGGTTTGCTCATGGAGCAGCCATAAAAATTTGACACCCCCATATTTATACTTTTCACATAAAAAGCAGGTATCGGAACTCTCTCCGGTACCTGCTTTGTTTTTGCTATTCTATTGAAAATGAATGATGTGGAAGGCGTATTATTTGTCTCCTCTCCAAAATCTTCCGCTGGCACCGCAGGGTAAATATAGCCCGCTGTCGGTTACGGGAAGTCCGATTTCATCTGCTTCCACTACACCGCCATATTTTTTTAATGCGGTAGAAATCATGTAGTGAAGTACTGCCGGCTGTAATCCGGTGGTATAAGAATTTACAAGGAAAAATAAAGGGGCATCTGTCAAAAGCTGAGCGCATAACTCAATTAAAGGATAGATGGCTTCTTCGATTTTCCAGATTTCTCCTTTTGGACCTCTTCCGTAAGAAGGAGGATCCATAATAATGGCATCATAGTGATTCCCACGACGGATTTCACGTTCAACAAACTTTTTGCAGTCGTCTACGAGCCAACGAATAGGAGCGTCTCCTAATCCGGAAGATACCGCATTTTCCTTTGCCCAGGCAACCATTCCTTTGGATGCATCTACATGTGTAACATGAGCTCCTGCTGCTGCAGCACTTACGGTAGCGCCGCCGGTGTAGGCAAAGAGATTTAAAACCTTAACGGGGTTGCTTGCATCTTTTCCAATGGCAGCCTTGCCTCGCTTTTCTACTTCCTTTGCAATCAACTGTGAAAACCAGTCCCAGTTTGCAGCCTGCTCCGGAAAGAGCCCGGTGTGCTTAAAGGAAAAAGGTTTCAAATGGAAGGTAAGTGTTTTTTCGATAGGAAGGGTGTATTTAATAGTCCACTCCTCCGGCAAATCAAAAAATTCCCATTCACCACCACCTTTAGATGAACGGTGATAGTGAGCGTTTAAGCGCTTCCAGTTTTTGTTGTTTCTTTTTGTATTCCAAATGACCTGAGGATCGGGACGAAGGAGGATGTATTTCTCCCATCGTTCTAACTTTTCGCCACTAGTACAGTCGATGACTTCGTAATCTTTCCAATTATTGGCAATCCACATAAAGTTCTCCTTTTTGATTTATTCTTTTTGTATTCTATCACATATTTTTAGAAGAGGGAAAGAATGAAAAAGAAGTACAAGAAATAAGAAAAAAGATGGTATACTGATGTAACGTTGCGTATAATATTGGGCAGTGAGGTATTTAATTATGAAGATGAAAGAACAGAAAATAGAAGAATTTTTACAGGAGTTAAGTTCTGATGCACCTACACCAGGTGGTGGCGGTGCTGCAGGATTAGTGGCAGCAGTAGGAGCTGCACTTTCAGATATGGTACTTTCTCTTACTACAGGAAAGAAAAAGTATGCACAGTATCAGAGTGAAATTGAAGAACTTCAGAAAAAGGCAGATGAACTTCAAGAGAAGTTACTGGAAGCAATGGATAAGGATGCTGAGGCTTTTGAACCATTGTCAAAAGCCTATGGACTTCCAAAGGAAACCTTTGAGGAAGTGGATTACAGAAATAGGGTAATGGAAGAAGCATTATATGATGCAGCAAAAGCACCTCTTGATATGATGGAAGTAATTTTGGAAACCATGAAGATGACAGAGCGGGTAGCGGAAATCGGAAGTGCTCTTGCAATTTCTGATGCAGGTGTTGCCATTCAGCTGTGTGGCGCAGCTCTAAATTCTGCATCTTTGAACGTATATATTAATACGAAGCTTATGAAGGATCGGATCACAGCAGCCCGTTTTGAGGGAGAGGCCGATGCGTATTTGATGGAAGGGGCTCGTATTTTAGCCCGTACCTATCAAAATGTTATGGGTAAAATTCGCGGCTAACTTTTGGGACTATGTAGTGGCGTGAATAAAATGTTCATAATTATATAGAAGAAATCAGATTATAAAGAAACATAAAGAAATTACTATTAGGTTCGAAAGAAACGTATAGAAAGTATGATAGAAAGAAAAGGAAACACATGACTGTATTAAAGGGAATTGAAG
>JAILMB010000029.1 GCA_024692825.1 Lachnospiraceae bacterium
ACATCCTTCATGTTCTCCATCTAATCCTTCTCCAGAAGAAGTGATATAAAGAATATCCCCACAGAAGGCACAAGACGTTACATTGGTGGCATCCACATGAACAACTTCTAGAAGTTCTCCCGTTTGGCCACTTCTTTTTTCTACCCTATGACCGCCCCAAACAGCAATCCAAAGATTATCATCTTCGTCAATGCAAAGACCATCCGGTTCGCCCTCTCCCATATCACAAAGGATTCGACGGTTAGAAATTCCGCCTGATTTCAAATCATAGTCATATACAAATACACTATGACATGGCGTATCCGAAAAGAAAAAACGGGTGCAATCTTTACTCCAGGCCATACCATTGGAAATTTTGGTATTTGCTTCCTTTACTAAAATATGACCCTTGTCATAACAGTACAGGCTTCCTGAATTCTCCATTGTTTCATCCATGGTAAGGGACCCAAACCAAAGTCGTCCAAAGGGATCTGCTTTTGCATCATTTGATCTTCGATATTCTTTATAGTCGGCTTTCATATCAGTAACAAGAGATAGTCCCTCATCACTATAGCGATATAATCCATCTTTTAATGCAAGGAGCATATCATTACTATCTGCGATTGGAACTGCTGCCCCTATGGGCTGCCCTACCGAAAAGACCTTAGGCTCATCATTTTTTGTGATACTCCAAAGCTCTTCATTTTTGATATCCACCCAACTCAGGCGATCAAATCTGGGATCATAAATTGGTCCCTCACCCAAAACAAAATGATGATTTACAAATACTCTAGCTGTATACTCCTTCATTGATTCCTCCTCATGATTCTCACCAAGGATCACTTCCTCTCACCATGAAATCTTAAATACTCTTAATCTGATTTAATTCCTCATTGATTTTCTTTAAGATATCCTCGCCATCATCTCCCAGACTTCTTTGTAATATGGATTTCATTTCAATTCCAAGAGGAATCACATCTTTGTTTACCATAACATCTACAAGTTCTGGCAGGTATTTCTCTAATACTTTTTTTGTATCTTCATTGGATACTAATTCATAAGCAGTATCCATCACAGAGAAATATCCCTCACGAATCAAATCATCATCTGTTAAAAACCAGTTCTTTACAGGTCCACCAGAAACTCCATCTCCAAACACGTAGGACTTATTTGGCTCTTTTACCTTATGTAAGCTGATTTCATCACTACACTCACCGGCTTGCGCTTTAATTGAATTTTTTCCTTCAAAAAGCTTTACGCCTTCAAATAGAATGGTTCCATTTCCATTATTCGTACCATGGAGATTGGTTTCACCATTGATGGTTAATGTAGCATTTGGCTGATTGGTATAAAGCTTAATTTCTACAGTATCCGAATCCCTATCTACAAATCTGCTTCCACAAATATGGACAAAAGGCTCCTTTGACCAGACCGCCTTATAGTAATAAAATGCATCCTTTTTCACTTCACGATCTATCGTTACAAGACCTTTGGCATTTTTATACTTCACGCCACCCTCATCGCGAATGGCACTGGAGAAATCAAACATGTTCCAAACAAAGCTTCCCCAAATAAATTCCTTCTGATTGAAGTATGGCCAAACCGTTTCGTGATAAAGAGCCTGATACTCCTCTGTATAGTCACGAATTCTAGGCTCTTTTGAATGAAAGGCCAGATTTGCATCTACACCATATTCGCTGACACCCAAAGGAAGAAGTGGACGATTCTTATGGAACTCATCTAAAAACTTATCGTAATCTGACATAACTCCATAGTACCAGCCAAAATATATATTGTATCCAATCATATCTGTAATATTATTTAATTCGCTTTTCGCTTTTACGGTGTACAGGTTTGCTGCTGTGGATAAACGGTTTGGATCTAACCCCTTGACCAAAGCATTTAACTTTTTACACTGCTCATGCATGTAAGGTGCATCCTTAAACATACCAATTTCATTTTGAATTCCCCAACAAAAAACAGAAGGATGATGAATGTTTTGTAATATCAATTCCTTTAACTGCTGAATCGTATTTTCATATAAGGCTTCACTTTCTGTCATTTTAAGCATAGGAATTTCTGCCCACACCAAATATCCTTCTTTATCGCAAATATCATAAGTTTCCTGTGGATGCTGATAATGAGAAAGTCGAACCGCATTCGCTCCAATTTCAGAGATCAATTCAAAATCTTTTTCAATTTCTTTTTTTGTGACTGCATTGTGTTTACTTCCAAAGTCTTCATGCTTTGCCACACCTTTTATTTTTAAGTGTTCTCCATTTAAGAACGCTCCGTGATCCGGGTCCATAGAAAAATTCTTAAATCCCGTTGTAAGAGAAACTTCATCACAGACTGTATCATCCACTTTTAAGGTTGCTTTCACGCAATATAAATTCACATCCTCACGGCCATTCCAGGACTTTACATCATTAACACAAAGCACTGCATTCTGATCTGCTTTTTCTTCAACTTCAAAAATACAATCATTTGATTCATCAAACACCTGATAGCAGATGGTACCTTCTTTTTCTGTTACTGTGTGAGGCTCAACTTCAATGATTCCCTTGTTGTCCTCTACCCTTGTTCGAAGAACAATTCCCTTTGTTCCAAAATACAAATAATCAAAATGATTCTTCTTTGCACTTAAAAGACTTACATTTCTAAAAAGACCTCCAAAGACAGTAAAATCTCCAAACATTGGGGATACATCTTCACAATTACTATTATCTAAAAGAACTGTAATTTTCACCTGTCCCTGTTTTACAGCTTCATCTGGAAGCATAAATCGAAAGGTCGCATACGCTCCCTTATGTTCTCCAAGGTATGTTTCATTACAATAAACCTTGCATCTTTGATCTGCCCCTTCAAACTCGATGTAATATACTTCATCTTCCTTATAGTTAAGCGTTAATTCTTTTTTATAATAGGTAAGTCCACGGTATTGATCTTCTTCCCGAAACCAGGTATGAGGAAGGGTTACTTCTTTTGCAGATTTCCATTCTATCGCTGTAACATCAACCTCATCTTCATATTTTTTTCCTTCAGCTTTTTTAAATAACCACTCATTATTAATAATTGTTTTCTTCATAAACCCTCCTGTTGTTTTTCAGTATATGATTGTTTAAAATAATTTTATTATGTTCATTAAGGAGTCTTCTCATGACTGATAATACGACATTTTTTGAAATAGTAAAAGGGATGTTGAAGAGTATTTTTCAACTGAATATGCAAACATTTAAAAACAACTCTGACATTGTATCCTTTTGCAGCCAATACCGTTTAAGCAACATTCAATCCTGGCTACAGCCGGAAGCTTTAGAACTTATTTTAGACAAAAGTCACCGTGAGAGTATCAACTACTTTGAAGACTCCTTGCACTTGCGTATTATTCTTTTTTACTATGATAACGTTCCTGTCATCATTGGGCCTTATCTTGCGGAAGAGATTTCTGTAAAACAGTCCATCCAATTAACAGACTACTATCAGCTGTCAATGACTCCACAGGAATTAAAGATTTATTATGGTTCTTTTCCAATCCTTCCTGATTTACAAATTGATAGAATCACAAATTATATTCTAAAAGAGTTTCACCTCACTCGTTTAGCGGAACACTACCACTTCTTTAAAAGTACGGATTTGATGGCTGAACCTATAGAACCAGGGGATGGAAAAGATCTTAGCAATGCAAACTTAGAGCTTCACTACGATATGGAGCAAAAATATATGAACGCTATTAAAGAAGGCGATTTCCATACAGCGATTTCCTATAAGGATATTCTATCCAATCACTCCAATCGTTTATGGCAAAAAAATCATTCGAAGGACTCTGCCCTAAATGGCTACGCAGTAAATCGAGCCATGACACGTATTGCCGCTTATGAAGCAGGCGTTCCTGCTCCAGTAGTACATCAGATATCCTTTCGTGAATCCATTGCCCTTATGAATGCTAATACAATTTCACAAATGGAAAAAATCAATCACAAAATGATTCAGGAATTTTGTGATTATATTGCCATGCAAAAAAAACATCAATACTCAGCTTTGGTACAAAGTATCCTTTATACCATGACACAAAACTACAATACCCCTTTAACAGTCCAACAATTGGCGAAAGACTTTCATATTTCTGAAAGTTATATGATTACTGTTTTTAAGAAAGAAACTGGGGTTACACCTGCAGAATACCTTCGAAATATTCGCCTTGAAAATGCAGCTAGCCTCCTAATCTCTTCCCACGAAAAGATACAGGAGGTTAGCTGTAAGGTTGGAATCTATGACTCCAACTATTTTGTAAAATTATTCAAGGCAAAATATGATCTTACTCCTAGGGAATATCGGAAGAAATATCAAATATAGTTCCATATTTCATTTCCTTATCCTCAATTACAAATACTTTTTGATTCTCTCCGGCGATTGGTTCCCAGTTTTGAATCTTTTTCCCGTTCGGATTACCACAGTGAGCAAAATTAGAAATTGCATCAAGCAGCGCCTCTTTTACTGTTTCATCCCACTCTGTCATAGGTCGCCAGCAATTCTGAAAGGCTCCTATGGTGTACCAAAGTTCAGAAGAATGAAAGGCTCCAGCATCATCTCCGGGAAGATGTCGATTAAATCGGAAGCAGTATGCATCATCCCCCATTTCTCCTACTTTTTCACACCACTGATATGCCATAGCATGTAACTCATTTGGTACAATATCCTGTTCGTTTGAACTCATAAGATATGGGATATGTGCCTGTTGTCCCTCTTCTAAAACAAGATTTGGATCTTTTTCTATTAAGAGCCCATCAATATGTGGGCAAAAATGTGAAAGAACACTTTGATCCGCACTTTTCCAAAAGGCTTGAAATACTTCTTCTACTGTTTTTTCTCTCCATTCCTTTGGATTTTCTCCTAAAAAAGCAGTCATCTTTTCACAGTATTCATAACTTTCCTCTTCCTTATCCACTTTTCCAAAGGAATTACCTATTCCACCACCACTGGCCATATAGGCTGCATAGATATAAGGTTTCGTCAGTGGAGATAACACATGTTGTTGAACGCTCATAGCTCCTGCTGACTGTCCAAACAGAGTAATTTTTTTTGGATTTCCCCCAAAGGCAGAAATATGATGATACACCCACTTTATAGCTTCAAGCTGATCGTATAATCCATAGTTTCCACTATGTCCTGACTCCTCTTTCAACTTTTTATCGCATAAGAATCCCAATGGTCCTAGTCGATAATTAATGGAAACAAAAATGATCCCCCTCTTCGCATAGGCACTTCCATCCATATGCTTTTCATTTCCACAGCCTCCCATAAAAGCTCCACCATGAATGTAAATAATTACATCGGCCTCTTTCGCATTTTCAGGAGCATAAATATTTAAAAACAAGCAGTCCTCACTATAATCATAGTGCTCGTTTTCCCGAAACTCCTTATAGTAAAAAGGAGTTGGTTCTGTTGATGCCTCATCATTAAAACTTCTATTTTGAAAACAGGCTGCTCTAAATTTTGTTGCATCATATTCTCCATCCCATTTTTCAACGGCTTCTGGATACATCCATCTTTTTGCAGTTCCATAGCGAACTCCGCGGAACTGTAAAGTTCCATCTTCCATATCAAGCCCACGAAGAATTCCAAGGGATGTCTCTACATTAATTGTTTTCATTTTCACCTTCTCCACTTTCGTGTCTTTTCTTTAATTCATCATACATAGCTGCAGATTTTTTCTTACTCAATGGGTATATAATCGCAATACTAATGAGAATAACAATAGAACCTACCAATGGTAAAAGTGTAATCAATTTTCGAATGTTTTCTCCAAATCCAGCCACCTGAGTTTCAGCTCCTGCAACAAAACCAGCAGCACCGATTAAAGCAGTAGAAATAGATGCGGTTACAGCAGAACCGATTTTTCTTGAAAATGTGTAAAGAGAATACATGGTACCATCTGATCTTTCGCCAGACTTGTATTCCTGATAATCAATTGCCTCAGTAACCAATGCCCATACAAGCATGGTAAATACTGTAAGACCAACACCAGCAACAGTATTTACAAACATAAATACATAAGCATTTGGAATTGGTACTAAAAATAGTATGGTATAGGCAACAATGCTATAGGTTGCACTCATGATAATAAGCTTTCTATTTCCTATCAATTTTGCCAATTTAGGTACAAAGAAAAACGTTAAAAACATCATTGGCAAACTCATAAGAGAGGTAGCTGCCATTGCCTTTGGCATATGATAATACTCTTTGTAAAGATAACTTGTTGCACTTTGAGCTGAGGCAAACATGCTACCAACAGATGCTAACATAACACCGATTAATGCTCTGTTTGTAAATGCTTCTTTTATTACATGAGCGAGACTATATTTTTTCTTTGAGTTTTCATCATATTTACGTTCCTGATGAATTCGCTCTTTTGAGAATAATAATAGTGCAATGTAAAATGCAATAGACAATACACCGGCAATAATTGCCATCAT
Source organism: Lachnospiraceae bacterium (assembly GCA_024692825.1). Taxonomy (GTDB): domain Bacteria; phylum Bacillota; class Clostridia; order Lachnospirales; family Lachnospiraceae; genus JAILEN01. The sequence goes on from JAILMB010000029.1 coordinate 6,456, forward strand.
AAAATATCCACTGGCTTTTGGATTTCCTGCATTATCCCAAATTGCGAGAGACACAAGAGGAATAAATACGATTCCAACACCGATTCCGCCAAAGGCTCTCGCTCTAGAGAGTTTTGTTCTCTCAACAGGATCATCTGTTATAACACTAGCCATAGCACCATATGGCATAGATACACCTGTATATGCCATTCCATAAAAAATATAAGTAGCAGCAACCCAAATATGTTTTACCATATCCGGAAAACTTGAAACATTTGTAAAGCAAAGTAAACCAGATATTGCCAAAGGTACCATAAATACCTTTACCCAAGGTTTAAATTTATCACTTCCTTTGCCAATCTTGAATCTGTCTGGTAATGAACCGATCATAGGATCATTGATAGCATCCCAAATTCTAGCAATCAAAAATAGTGTTGCCATCCATGCAGGGCTTATTCCTAACACATAAGTACAAAATGTCAGGTAAAAAGCACTCACGTATAAATTAACTAAACTTCCCCCAAAGTCTCCACAAAAGTATCCAATTTGCTCCAGCACCGATACTTTATTCTTTGAAATTTCCTGTTCCATCATTTAACCTCCTAATATCTTGCTCTCTATTGGAACTATGATGGTGTCATTATAATGACAGAAAGGTCATTATTTATAGAAGGATATTTCGACTTTTAGAAGAATATTTCTATAATATCTTCATGTCCATAAGTTTATCGTATACTACATTGGCTAAAATTTGATGTCCATTTTCATTTAAGTGTTCATCATCCGCCTTATCAGCTTCTACATAGTTAGAAGCCGCCATATAATGAATTCCTCTTTTTTTTGCAATGGATTCATAGATTCCTTTTAATTCTCTACACTTTATCACTGAATCCTTATCAAACTCCGGATCCTTTTCTTCTTTCCACACTTCCTCTCCTAAATAGA